>RFGD01000097.1 GCA_003696705.1 Alphaproteobacteria bacterium
GCCGGACGTGCATGTCCCGGCCGAGCTTCGGGGCGTCGGGCTGATGTTCCAGGACTTCGCCCTTTTCCCCCACCTGACGGTGGCCGAGAACATCGCCTTCGGACTTCCGCGGCGCGACCCGGGCCGGGCGGCGCGCGTTGCCGAACTTCTCGAGCGGGTCGGGCTTTCGGGTTTCGGGGCCAAGCACCCCCACGAGTTGTCGGGCGGCGAGCAGCAGCGCGTCGCGCTGGCCCGTGCGCTGGCGCCGCGGCCGCGGGTGATGCTCATGGACGAACCGTTCTCGGGCCTCGACAACCGCCTGCGCGACGAGATCAGGGACCACACGCTGGCGCTTCTGAAGGAAGAGGGGACGGCCGTCCTTCTGGTCACCCACGAGCCCGAGGAGGCGATGCGCATGGCCGACGAGATCGCCCTCATGCGCGAGGGGCGGATCGTCCAGCGCGGGGCGCCCTACAACATCTACAACACGCCGGTCGATCGGGCGGCGGCGGCCTTCTTCTCGGACGTCAACGTGATCCGCGGCGTCGTGCGGGGCGCGCTGACGGACACGCCGTTCGGACAATTCCTGACACCGGGCTACCCCGACGGCACCGAGGTCGAGATCCTGATCCGTCCGCAGCACCTCAAGATGGACTTCGACCGCGCCGGCCGCGGCCCGGCACCGACGCCCGAACATGGCATCCCGGCCCGCGGCCATGTCGTGCGCTCGCGGTTCATCGGCAAGGAAAGCCTGGTCGAGGTGCGCATGGACCACGATGGCTCGATATTGAAGGCGACGGTGCCGGCCGTGTTCCTGCCGTCGCCGGGGACGCCGTTCTGGCTCACGATCCGCCGCGACCGCTGTTTCGTCTTCCCGGCCGGCAAGGATGTCCTTCGGGGGCGGCAGGGTGATGGCAGTCACGCCGGCGACGCCCACGCCGGCCGAAAGGCCCGTGGCGGCGGATGAGGCGGCGCGACAATGTGATCCGCCTTCGGCGGCGCCGGGGCTTGATCGGCACTTGCAGGTGGTTACATCGGCACGGTAAGGGAAGGGAAGGTCGCGAACCGGCCGAATGGGGAGAATGACATGCTGAACAACATTGGCCTTCCGGGGCTTCTTCTGATCGCCGTCGTCGTGCTCGTGCTGTTCGGGCGCGGCAAGATCTCGTCGCTGATGGGTGAGGTCGGCAAGGGCATCACGGCATTCAAGCGCGGGGTGCGCGAAGGCACCAAGGAGCTTGAAGAGGAAGCTTCGACCGAAGCGCGGGACGTGACGCCCGAGGCCGAAAAGGACAAGGCCTGAGCCGTCTGGCCGGCTGACACGCCATGTTCGACATCGGGTGGACCGAGCTTCTTGTCATCGCCATCGTGGCGCTGATCGTCGTCGGGCCGAAGGACCTGCCGGCGATGTTCCAGGCGCTTGGCCGGTTCACGGCCAAGGCGCGGTCCATGGCGCGCGACTTCCAGCGGGCGATGGAGGATGCGGCGCGGGAATCGGGCGTCAAGGACGTCACGAAGGATCTTGGCGAGATGACCTCGGGCAAGGCGCTTGGTCTTGATGAGGTCGAAAAGGCCGTCTCCGATGCCGACAAGTGGTCGCCCGACAGCCACACGGGCAAACTGGCCGAGGAAATCAAGGCAAAGGCTGAGGAAACGCGCAAGTCCGCCGAACGGGCGGCCGAGGTCGGACGTTCGGCCGAGGAACTCGAGCGCGAGCTTCAGCACGAAGATCCGGACAGCGCGAAAGGCGACGGATGACCACCCAAGGCGACGAGATCGAGGATACCAGTGCGCCGCTGATCGAGCACCTGGCAGAGCTGCGGATGCGAATCATCCGCTCGCTGCTGGCGTTCATCGTCGGCATGGTGATCTGCTTTGCGGTCTGGAACCCCATCTTCAACTTCCTGACGCAGCCCATCTGCGACGCCATGGCGGGTCGCAACCAGGAATGCGGGCTCATCCTCATCAAGCTGCAGGAGGGTTTCTTCGTCGCCGTGCAGATCTCGCTTCTAGGCGGGCTGATGTTGTCCTTCCCCTACATCGCCTACCAGATGTGGCGTTTCGTGGCGCCGGGGCTCTACCGTTCCGAGAAGGCCGCCTTCCTGCCGTTCCTCATCGC
>RFGD01000098.1 GCA_003696705.1 Alphaproteobacteria bacterium
ATGACCGAAACCACCAGAAGGACGTAGAGCGTCGAGATCGGCCCAGTGGCGCGGAGCGGCCGCCCAGAGTGACCCAGGGCGGCGCGGGTCATCACCGCCATTGTCATGAGCCCGATGCCGCCCGCCATCCACAGGTGCTGTGCGGCGGCCATGCCGAAGGTGCCGGGGCTCAGGATCTCGGCGCCCAGCCCAAGCGCGCCAAGCGGCACGAACAGATATCCCGCATGCAGCACCGTCACCAGCGGCTCGGCCCAGGTCAGCGCCCCGCGCCAGCGCCCCAGCCGCCAAAGATGCGCGATCCCCGCGAAAAGAAGCGCGACGCCCGTCGGCCCGCGATCGGGCACCGCGACCCAAAGGACAAGGGTCGCGCCCAGCACGACAAGGGCCAGCCGGTCGAACCGCTGCATCGGCGGCACCGGCAGCCGCGCCTCGCCCCGTTGCGCCAGCCAGTTGCGGGTGAAGGACGGCACGATCCGCCCGCCGATCAGCGCAATCAGCATGACCGCCGCACCGAGCGCGAGCCTGAGCCCCACCCCCTCGGCCGGCACCCCGCCGGTTGCAGCCTCGAGGTGAAAGAGCCCATTGCCCAGCGCGAGGAGCCCGAGAAGCCCCAGGACCGGCAGGTTGCGCCAGTTGCGCCCGGCCACGATCTCTCGTGCAAGTACTGCCGCCAGCACCACGAGGAAGCCGAGATCGACCGCCGCCGCGCCCAGAGGCGGCACATGCGCCGACGCCGCGACGGCCACCCGCCCCGCAATCCAGAGGCCCGCAAGCCCGGCGAGCGGCCAGCCGGTGATCGGCAGCCGCCCCGTCCAGTTCGGCACAGCCGTCATCAGGAAACCGGCCATGACGGCGCCAAGATAGCCAAAGAGAAACTCGTGCGCGTGCCAGGCGACCGGGTCGAACCCGGAAGGTGGGCCGGCCCAGCCGCTCAGCATCGCAATCCAGATCGCCATCGCCGCCGCCGCCCAGACGCCGGCCATCAGGAAGAACGGACGGAATCCGAAGCTCAGGACCGCCGGACCGTGCCAGGCGCGCATCCGTTGGGCGGATGTGGTCATGCCCTCTCTCCCTCGACCCCTGCCTCGGTCACGATCGCATCCAGCGGCATGTCATGTGGCTGCGGGAAGATCGTCGGAAGACGCGCCGCCGAGAACCCCACGCCGATACCGAAGGGGCGTGGGTCGAGCGCGGCCAGCGTGCGGTCGAAATACCCGCCGCCGTGGCCCAGCCGCCAGCCCCCCACCCCGCCGTCGTCGCACAAGGCCCAGCCGACCAGCGGCGCGAGCACGATCTCGGGCGTCAGCCGCGCGGCTTCGGGCGGCGGAACGGGAATGCCCCAGTCCCCGCGGACCATGCGCGTCTCTGGCGCCCATGAACGGAAGACGAGCGGCGCGGCCTTCGCCTCGACGACCGGAAGAGCGACCCGCGCCCCCGCCCGGTGCCACTCGGCCAGCAAAGGCCGCAGGTCAGGTTCGCCCTTGATCGGCCAGTAACCAGCGACCACCCGGCCCGCGACCGACCCGAAGCGCGACGCCACGAAGCGCGCCAGCTGGTCGGCGAGGGCCCGCGTCATCCGCGCGCGCTCGGCCGCGCCCAGCGCCCGGCGCTCGGCCAGAAGCCGCGCCCGCTCGGCACGTCGCCAGCGCGCCACGTCGCGGGCCTGCACCGGGTCCACGGCCAGCGGATCGAAATAGGCGGGGTCGATCTCGTGCGCCAGGCAGGGCGGCGAGGCATAGCCACGCGGACGGTCATCGGAATCGGTCATCGCAGCTCCCTCATCCTGGCCTTGCGGGCCGACGCCCGCAGCTCACGGCCCGGGCGTATGCGCCCGCGAGCCGTTCCCACCTCTAGCCCTCCTCCTCGGCCGACAGAAGATCCAGCGTCTTCAGCGAATGGGCAAAGGCGGCGCCGGCGCGCATCTCGGCGGCGACCCAGATCGCCTCCATGATCTCTTCGGAACTGGCGCCGGCCCTGCGCGCGGCCTTCACGTGGCCTTCGATGCACCAGGGGCATTGCGTGACATGCGCGACCGCCACCGCGATCAGCTGCTTGGTGCGGACGTCGAGCGCGCCTTTGGCGAAAACCGCGTTCGAAAACGCCTGGAAGCCGGCGTCGGCCTCGGGCGCCAGGCGACGGCGCAGATCGGCCAGCGCGCGCGTGGCCTTCGGCAGGTGCATCTCAGCCATGGTGCGCGGCCCCCCTGATGTGCCGGGACGGGTTGCCGGACGGGTGCCTCGGCTCGGCGGCGTTCGGGGCGGTCGGGGCCGGGTGGGTCGCGATCATCGCTCTCTCCTTCAACTCAGGTTGGGCACGGTGCCGGGCGCGGCCTGAGCATTCCGCACCGCCATGTGAAGCGAGCGCGCGATGCGCTCGGCCTGGGTGATGACATGGGCGGCACCTTGCGGCGGGCAGATCTCCTCTGCCGTCTGCCGAAAGAGCGCCAGCCAGCGTTCGAAATGGGCCCATGTGACCGGCAGCGGCGCATGGGCCGGCACCGGTGCGCCATGATAGCGCCCCGTCATCAGCGCCACCGACGACCAGAAGGCGACCATCCGGTCGAGATGCGGCTCCCAGTCGTCGATGCGCGCCTCGAAGATGGGGCCGAGCACGTCGTCAGCGCGCACGCGGTCATAGAAGCGGTGCACGAGTTCGCGCAGGATCGCTTCGTCGAGGCCCGTCTCGGCCATCAGTCGGGCCGTCGCCTCGGGCCGGGCCGAGGCAATCCCGGGCGCAGGCCCGGGCACGCTGTCTTCGGTTCGCGTCACGATGATGATCCGCTTCGTCAGGTTGCGCCTTTACCGGGCAGCCTAGATCTGGTAATCGGCATTGTAAATACTCATTCCCGGGGGACATCCCTTGCGCCTCACCTCCTTCACCGATTACGGCCTCAGGATGCTGATGCGGATGGCGGCCGAACCCGACCGAGCCTTCTCGAGCGCCGAACTGGCCGCGGAACTGGGGCTTTCGCGCAATCACCTTGCCAAGATCATGCAGCGGCTGGCGCAGGGCGGCGTCGTCAGGACGCGACGGGGTGGCGGCGGCGGAGCGGTGCTGGCGCGCCCGGCCACCGAGCTGCGGCTTGGCGAACTGGTGCGGCTTCTGGAAGACGGGCAACCGCTCGTCGAATGCTTCGCCTCGGGCGGCGACTGCTCGATCGAGGGGTGCTGTCGGCTCCGCTCCCGGCTGCGCGCCGCCGAAGGCGCCTTCCTTGCCGAGCTCGACCGCTCGACGCTGGCAGACATCGCGCTGACCCCGCTCGTGACCCCTTAGGGGCGCGGCCAGAAGCCCCCGCGCGCCGACGCGCGCCACCATGGAAAGGAACCTTCGATGACCGACTGGCTTCCCACATTGCAGACGGCCACCCCGCAGGAAGGCTACGAGCTTGCCGTGAAGCTTGCACGGGTCGCGGTCAAGCTGACCCTGCCCGACGCGGAAGCGCGCGAGCGGCTGCGCCCCGAATATGCGCAGGACGCCGAGGCGCTCATCGCCGCCAGCCAGGTCGTGGCGACCCATTTCGCCACCATCGCGGCGGCCAATGACTACTGGCGCGACCGGCAATGACCCGGATCGAACGCGACGGCGACGGTTTCGTGGTGCCGGCACCCCTTCTGGCCGAAGCGTTCGGCCTCGACGAGGCGGCGGTGAAGGCCGCCCTGAGGCGCGGCGCCATGACTTCGCGCTGCGAAACCGGTGTCGACGAGGACGCCGGCCGCTGGCGGCTGACCTTCCGCTTTCGCGACCGCGCCCTCAGCCTGATCGTGGACGCCGAAGGCGAGATCCTCGGGCAGGCGCGGTTTCCGGTCACGCCGGCGCGGCGCCGGTCGGCTGTCGGCCAAGGGGTCACGCACTGAGACGAAGCCGCCGCCCGCGGCGCCCTACCAGCCGGCGTCCTCGGCGGTGGCTGCGCATTTGATGCGGACCACGAACTTGCCCTTGCCCCAGTCCTCGGCCGAGAGGTTCCGCCATCTGACGCGCCAGGTCTTTTCGTTGATGGGCAGGTTCATCGTCATGGCGATGGCATTGTCCTTTGGAGCGACTTGCGGGAACCCGCCGCCGCCGGCGGCGACAAAGGGCGCGTCCGCGGGGCAGGTTGCCTCGACGTTGCAGACGCCGCCGGGTTCCAGATCGCATTCCTTGGCCACGGGCTTTTGCCATTTGGCCCCGGCCAGGGCCGTCGTGGCCGAAAGCCCAAGGACCAGAAGCGCGGTCGCTGC
>RFGD01000488.1 GCA_003696705.1 Alphaproteobacteria bacterium
CAAGCTGGCCGCCCAGTTCCGCGCCGCGGGCAAGTCGGTGATGATTGCCGCCGGCGACACCTTCCGCGCCGCCGCCGTCGAGCAGCTTCAGGTCTGGGGAGAGCGCGCCGGCGTCCCGGTCCTGACCGCCCCCGAGGGAACGGACCCCGCAAGCCTTGCCTTCGATGCCTTCCGCAAGGCCCGGGAAGAAGGGGTGGACCTTCTTCTTGTCGACACGGCCGGGCGGCTGCAGAACCGCAAGGACCTGATGGAGGAGCTGGCCAAGATCGTCCGCGTCCTTCGGAAGATCGACGAGAAGGCCCCGCACAACACGATTCTGGTCCTTGACGCCACGACGGGCCAGAACGCCATCAGCCAGGTCGAGATCTTCCGCAAGATCGCCGATGTCACGGGACTCGTCATGACCAAACTGGACGGTACGGCCCGTGGCGGCGTCCTCGTCGCCCTGGCCGATCGTTTCGGCCTGCCGATCCACGCCATCGGCGTCGGTGAGCAGATCGACGATCTGCAACCCTTCGACCCCGAGGAATTCGCCCGCGCCCTGACGGGGATCGATGCCTGACGGCCGCGCCGGCACGCTGCGCCGTCGCGCCTGCGGTGACGCGCGCGGATCCCGGGCATGAGCCTTTCCGACTACGTGATCGCCGTCGAAGGGACCGAGGCGGGCCGGCGCCTTGCCCTGTCGCTGGCGCTCGCCGCGGCCTTCCTCCACGCGCTTTTCGGGGCGCTTCAGAAGGGCCGGCACGACCCCTGGCTTTCGCGGGGCGCGATCGACGCCAGCTATGGGCTCATGGCGCTGCCGGTGGCGCTTCTCGTCGTCCCCTGGCCGGTCGGGGGCGAATGGGCCATACTGGGCGGCGCTTTCGTCATCCATACCGTCTACAAGATCCTTCAGGCGCTTGCCTACGAACGCGGCGCCTACACCGTCGTCTATCCGGTGGTTCGGGGCACCGGACCGCTCTTTGCGGTTCTCATCGCCTGGGTCTGGTTCGGCGAGCGATTCTCGGCGCTCCAGTGGCTCGGCGTCGCGGTGCTCCTTTCCGGGATCTACGGGCTGGCGGCGGTAAATCTTGCCGATTCGGGGATCGCGCGCGGCCGGCTTGGCCGGGCGCTCGGGCTTGCCGTCGCGACCGGGCTCTTCGTGGCCGTCTACACCACCTGGGACGCCTTCGGCATCCGGGCGACGCCCGATCCGTTCACGTTTCTTGCCTGGTTCTTCCTGATCGACGGCGTGGCGATGCCGGTCGTCGCGGCCGCCCGCTGGCGGCGGATGGTCGTGCGGCCTGCCGCCGGGCCCCTCGTGGCGCGCGGTGTCACGGGCGCCGTGGTTGCATTCGCCAGTTTCGGCGCCATCATGCTGGCAACGCGGCTTGACAAGGTCGGCGAGGCCGCCGTCCTGAGAGAGACGTCAACGGTCTTCGCGGCGCTCATCGGCTGGCTTGTCCTGAACGAGCGCGTTGACGGGCGGCGCCTTCTTCTCATGGCCACGATCGCGGCCGGGGCGGTGCTCGTGGAAATTGGCGGCGTCTGAGCCGGGAAAGGAACGCGATGGAGCGCAAGGAAAGTCGGCGAGAGGAGGGGGCGGTGCGGGCCGCACCGAAGGCCCCGGGCTGGGTGCGGCCGGTACTCGAATTCGGGCCCCTTCTGGCCTTTTTCGTCGCCTATGGGCGGTTGAAGGATCAGGTCTTCACGATCGGCGGCACCGAGTATGGCGGCTTCATCGTCGCCACGGCGCTTTTCATACCGCTGTTTCTGGCGTCCATGCTGGTGCTCTGGCGCCTGACGGGGCATCTGTCGCGCATGCAGGCCGTGACCGCGGTTCTGGTCGTCGTCTTCGGCGGGCTGTCGATCTGGTTCAACGACGAACGCTTCTTCAAGATGAAGCCCACGATCATCTACGCCCTTTTCGCGGGCGTCCTGGGGGTGGGCCTTCTGAGGGGGAAAAGCTATCTGGCGCTGGTGATGAACGACGCCCTTCCGCTCGAGGCGGAAGGCTGGCAGATCCTGACGCGGCGGCTTGCGCTGTTCTTTGCCCTTCTCGCCGTCGCGAACGAGGTCGTCTGGCGCACCACCAGCACCGATTTCTGGGTCGATTTCAAGACGTTCGGCCTTCCGATCGCCATTTTCGTCTTCTTCATGGCGCAAGGCGGTGTCTTCCGGCGCCACGCCCGACCGGAACACGATGAGGGCGGCGGCGACACGCCCCCGTCAGCCTGAGGGGCAGGTGCGGGCAGGGGGATGTGACGCCCGGCCCGCGTCCTTCAGCTGCCGCCCTTCACGCCGAACAGCACCTCTTGGGCCTTGCGGTCCGCCCGCAGGTCGCCGCGCTTGTCGGCCGCCAGCGCCCGTCCGCGCTGGACGGCCGGACGGCTGCCAACCTCGTCCAGCCAGCGCGCCATGTTCGGCTTGTCGTCGAGCGTCTGGCCCTGGCCTTCCCATAGCGAGGCCCAGGGCCAGATCGCCATGTCGGCAATCGAGTAGAAATCGCCTGCGACGAAGCGGTTGTCGGCAAGGCGACGGTCGAGGACCTTGTAAAGGCGCTCGACCTCGCGCCGGTAGCGTTCCTTGGCATAGGGAATGTCCTGCGGCGGATCCATCGAGGGCGCGTATTTCAGGAAGTGATGCGCCTGCCCGGCCATCGGTCCAAGGCCGCCGACCTGCCAGAAAAGCCATTCCTCCACGGCGACGCGCTGGCGTTCGTTCTCGCCGCCGAAACGGCCCGTCTTCCGTGCAAGATAGGAAAGGATCGCCCCGGATTCGAAGATCGAGATCGGCGCGCCGTCCGGGCCTTCGGGGTCGACGATGGCCGGCATCCGGTTGTTGGGCGAGATGCGTGTGAAGCTTTCCGAGAACTGCTCTCCGGCGCCGATGTTGACAAGCTCGACCCGGTAGGGAAGGCCCATCTCCTCGAGCGCGATGGCGATTTTCCAGCCGTTCGGTGTCGGCCAGTAGTAAAGGACGATTGGTTCCGTCATGACGACCCATCCGCTTCGTGTCCGTGGCCGGCGCATGGAACATGATGCAACGCCCGCGCGCAAGCCCTCTGGACAGTCCCGGCGTTGACGGCACGCACGCGGACCGCTACAGGGGGGCCGTGGCGATTTGTCGACCGGATTGCGGGCCACGTTAAAGAAGCCGCTAAAGAGGTAGGCCAGGGTTTCCCGGCGCGCCTCGCGGTGTCCGAGGAAAGGTGGGAAGCCCCATGAACGACAGCTGGAAACCCCGAACGAAAGCCGTCCATGCCGGGACGCGGCGAAGCCGTTACGGCGAGACGTCGGAGGCGATCTATCTGACCCAGGGGTTCGTCTACGAAAGCGCCGAAGCGGCCGAGGCGCGGTTCATCGAGGCCGGCGAGGACGAGTATATCTATGCCCGTTACGCCAACCCGACCGTGCGCATGTTCGAAGACCGGATGGCCGCGATCGAGGGCACCGAGGACGCCTTCGCGACGGCGAGCGGCATGGCAGCGGTGAACGGCGCGCTGGCCTCGATGCTGGCCGCCGGCGATCATGTGGTCGCGGCCCGGGCGCTTTTCGGCTCGTGTCTCTACATCCTCGAGGAGATCCTGCCGCGCTTCGGTGTCGAAGTGACATTTGTCGACGGCACGAACCTCGACCAGTGGCGCGCCGCGATCCGGCCGGACACGCGCGCCGTCTTCCTCGAGACGGTGTCGAACCCGACGCTCGAGATCGTCGATCTTCGAGCCGTGGCGGCGCTTGCCCATGACGTCGGCGCGACGGTGATCGTCGACAATGTCTTCGCAACCCCCGTCTTCTCGCGCGCCGTGGCGCTCGGGGCCGATGTCGTCGTCTATTCGGCCACAAAACACATCGACGGGCAGGGACGATGCCTCGGCGGGGTCATCTGCGGCACGAAGACGTTCATCCGCAAGACCGTCGAGCCCTTCCTGAAGCATACGGGCGCCGCGCTCAGCCCCTTCAACGCCTGGGTGCTTCTGAAGGGGCTCGAGACGCTGGATCTGCGGGTGCGCACGGCGGCCGCTTCGGCCACGCGCCTGGCCGAGGCGCTCGAGGGCCG
>RFGD01000489.1 GCA_003696705.1 Alphaproteobacteria bacterium
CGTGGTCTCGCGTGCGCTGCCCCGTATCCCGGCCGCCTTCCCGGGTGGCTGGAAGCGGCTCCGCGCGGCCAGAGCGCTGGAGGTTACTGGTATGAAACGTGCTGCCCCCGAGGGTTTCATCGCCGCACTGCGCGAGCGCGCGTCGTGGACAAGGTCGAAGTCGGACAAGAAGGCGTCGGGCAACCTTGAACTGGTCGTCCTGTTCTTCATCTCGGCCGCGGCACTCGCCTGGGGCTGGGACCAGCATCGCTATGGCGATCTGACCGCGGAAGAGGGAATCGGATACGCGCTCGGCATCATCGGCGGTTCGATGATGCTGGCGCTTCTTGCCTATCCGCTGCGCAAGCGCCTTTCGGCCCTGCGCTTCATGGGGGGCGTGCGTCAGTGGTTCCGGGTGCACATGATCCTGGGGATCCTCGGGCCCGTCCTCGTGATCCTGCACACGAACTTCTCGCTCGGCTCGCTCAACAGCACGGTCGCCTTCATCGCGATGTCGGTCGTTGCCCTGAGCGGCCTGGCCGGACGCTTCTTCTATGCCCGCATCCACCGGGGGCTTTACGGAAGGAAGGCCTCGGTCCGCGAATATCTCGGCGAGGTCGAGGGCTCGAAGTCGGCGCTCGTCGTCTCGGCCGGGGATGCGCCGGCGCTGATCGCGCTGTTGCGCGACTACGAAGAGCGCCGCCTGGCGCCTGCCGGCAGCTTCACGCGCGCCGCGCTGCGCGTCCTGTCCAGCCCGCTGGCTCAGGCCCGGCTCCGCCGCGAGGCGGCGCGGCTTCTCCGTCGCGGAGAGCGGCGTTCGCCCGCCCGTGCCGAGGCGCTGCGCCGGCTGATCGAGGAATATATCGACGCCGTCTCGCGCGCCGAGGCCTTCGTCATGTACGAACGCCTTTTTGCGCTTTGGCATCTTCTGCATCTGCCGCTGTTCGTTATACTCATCTTCGCCGCCGTCGCGCATGTGATCGCGGTGCACATGTACTGAGCCATACGGAACGCGGGGGCATGCGAACACGGGACCGCCTGGCACGGATTGCGCTGACTGTCGGGCTGGCCGTGGTCGCCTTCGCGGCTGGCTTCGGCCCCGTCCGGCCGGTGGCCGCCCAGTCCTTCTTCGAACGCCTCGTGCTGCCGGGCGATCTGGCCAAGGCACATGCCGAGTTCCAGCCCGAGTGCAAGAAGTGCCACGTCTCGTTCTCGCGGCGGGACCAGGCGCCGCTGTGCCGCGACTGCCACAAGAAGGTTGATGCCGACATAAAGGCCGAGAAGGGCTTCCACGGCCGTTCGGCCGAGGTGGCCGCCAATGACTGTCGCCATTGTCACACGGATCATATCGGGCGCGACGCGGACATCGTCGGGCTCGATGCCGAGACCTTCGATCATGGACTGACGGATTTCGCGCTTGAAGGCGCCCATGCCGCGGTCGCCTGCGACGGCTGCCACGAGGCCGGCAAGAAGTTCCGCGAGGCCCCGAGCGCCTGCGTCGACTGCCACAAGGAGGA
>RFGD01000490.1 GCA_003696705.1 Alphaproteobacteria bacterium
CGGGCATTGTAGTCGTACAGGCCAATGTCCATGTTCTCCCGCTGGCTGGTGTAGGCATGGTCGGTTAGCTCGTTGGGGCCACTGCCCGCCCGGTAGCCGCCAAAGGGGAGGTAGCGGGTGGGCTATTACGGAACTTTCATTAGCCAAAGACTATCTATAGAATTGATATTTTCCCCCATAGCAAAGGCAATCCACTGCAAATCACTTGAAAGTTTTTCGCGAAAAATCAATCCTTTATTCAGCAAATCATCTGAATTGGTATTGAAAAGCTTAATTTCTTCGAGAGTGCTTAAAGACACCAAACTTACAAATTGTATTTGATTGCTAAAATAACTCACCAAAATAGTATTGGAGTCAACCCATTGCCCTCTTAGTATTGGAGTTGGAAAACCAAAGCTAGTAGATTCTAAAGTCGCCAAATCAAAAATTTTTGCCGAAAATCCTTGATTTATTGAACCATCACTCTCCGTATAAAGTAAATAACTGCCCTCTGGCGAAATGTCAAAAATAATAATGGGATTAGGATACTCTTCAAGTGGAAATACTGGTTTGATTGTCTTGTTCATCAAATCAAATACCATGACTCGATAATCAGTACAATTTGCCAAGGGATCAGGAATTAATAGAACTATTCGTTCGTTTCTTGACCATTTGAAATCTGTGTAGCAAAAAGGCATAGAAGTGACTTGTTGGCCAATACCATTTTCAACGACCCACAATACACCTTCTTTACTTCCCAGATATTGTTCTCCATCACCCGTTGTTGATATACCTCCTGATTCGTCCGTCCAGTAAATAATGTTCTTACCACTAGGGGAAACAACCGTCTTGATAATTGCTCGCGTATTTTCTATGGATAGATTTGGTTGGGGTACTGAAGTGCTAGAGTTCTCCACTGGAAGTTCTATTATCGTTTGTTTAGACAAATTATATTTCCAAAAGTGACCGGGGGTTGTATAGTATAAAGTGTTCTCTTCAATTCCCCACCAGAAGTCCAGTATACGATCTGAAACTATATGCTCTGGCACCGGAATAAAAGCTTGGGCGTTTGAATCAGGTGTTATTGTTTTAATTGATGAAGTTATTAGGTTTTGTGAGATTTCTCCTTGTATACTCGTATAAGTAGCAGGGGGAGTGGAAGTCAATTGAATCAGGTTTTGATTTTCACCTTCACTAGATACTAAATTTTCTAGGCCTTCACGACTATAAGATGCTGATTGTGTTGAGTCTACATTAGTATTGTGAATAGTACACCCAATCAAAAATATCAAAAAACAATGAAGTATAAGCAAATGAGAATGGATCAATTTTTTCATATGTCTCTTTATGTAAAGTTATATATGGTTTTGCTTAAAATTCCTAACCCTATTTAGGAAATATGTTTCCAGGCTTACGGCGGAGATCTGGTTGATCAAGGGGCGTTTGCCACTTCAAGTTTCCTGATGGAGGAACATAAAATGTCACCATTTTTACCAGATTCTGATCGGCACTTAAACTTTGAATTATGGCAATATCATAAAGCCTTTGTTGCGCCTCAGGGGAAAAATAAGGAAGAGGGTTTGTCATATAAGCACCATTATCATCAAACAAGATGATTTCTAAATGTAAATGTTGGGGAGGACCAACATAACCTATAATTGTATCTGGCGTAATTTTGTCTCCGATGTTTACCTGAATATTATCAACGTGGCCGTAAATGACAGTTTTTCCATTTCCTCTAATATTTATTCTGCCGGGGGGATATGCACCACATGGGCCAGGTGTATTTATACAAGTTACGGTTCCATACATTCCAGCGCGAATTGGCGTTCCACTTGGAGCCCCAAAATCAATACCCGGATGAAGTCCCTGAGCAAAACCTGGATAATTATGGTTAGCTCCATTTTCATAAGCCCACTGTGTGTTTCCATACCATTGAATATGTGAAGGAGTTTCAATTGGCAAGAGTGTCCAGATATATCCTCGGGGAATACACCACACATCAGTACAAAAAGAATGATTTACTTGAGTTAAGTTATCGACATCATCAAGAAATTCTTTCGGGTTTCTTCCACAAGTTTCTGTACCAAGTATATCACAAGCAATATGCCCCGTTGGGTCATTGAAGTTAAGCGGCCGATTTTCGACGTAGCTGTACCGGTTGAAGCTCTGCGGGTTGGCCGGGTCGGGGATGAGGGTGTCGGGGGAGAGGAACCGGGCCAGGGTGGGGGCGTAGTAACGGGCATTGTATTAGTACAAACCAATCTCC
>RFGD01000491.1 GCA_003696705.1 Alphaproteobacteria bacterium
CCGTCCCGTCCGTTGCCGCCGTGCCCTCCAGTCCAAGCGTCATGCCCCGTCGTCCCCGCGTCCGGTTTCCGTCCCCGTCCCTTCGGTGCGCGCCGCGCCCACCCGCCCGGTTCCCCGCGCTGGCGGCCCCGACCGAGCGGCCCCGGGTCAGGGCCCCGCGCCAACGTCCCCGGGCCAGCGCCCCGACCCAGGGCCCCGACTCAGGGTCCCGACTCAGGGCCCGGACCCCGCGGTCCCTGTCGCGCCTTGCGCCGGGGCGGGCATCGGGCGCCCCGAAGGGCTCGGGCTCCTTTCTGGGACACGGGGGCGCCGTCGCGGCGGCGGGAAGCGGGGAAAATCCGTGGCAAGTGCCGCGCATTCTGCGCGATCTTTCGCCAGTTTTTCGAAAACGCCGGGCGGGGCGAGGGGGGACGGGTGCGCAGGGGCTGGGCACGGGCCGCGCCAGCGGCTAGGAAGAAGGGGGGACATGACCGGGGGATGCCGCGTGAGACGGGGCAGAGGCGAAGAGATACTGGTCGTCGGCGCGGGGCTTACGGGCGCCGTCATCGCCCGCACGCTGGCCGAGGCGGGCCATCGTATCACGGTCGTCGATGCGCGGTCGCATGTCGCCGGCAACTGCCACACGACCCGCGACGCCGAGACCGGCGTCATGGTCCATGTCTATGGCCCGCACATCTTCCACACCGACGACGCCGAGGTCTGGGACTACGTCAACCGCTTCGCCACCTTCCGGCCCTATCGCAATCAGGTGAAGGCGCAGACCCGGGGCGAGGTCTTCTCGCTGCCGATCAACCTGCACACCATCAACCAGTTCTACCGCCGCACCCTGTCCCCGGCCGAGGCGCGGGCGCTGATCGCCGCCGAGGCCGACGCCTCGATCACCGAGCCGACCACCTTCGAGGAGCAGGCGCTCGCGATGATCGGCCGGCCCCTCTACGAGGCGTTCTTCAAGGGCTATACGCAAAAGCAGTGGGGCGTGCCGCCCGACCGGCTTCCGGCCGCCATCCTGAAACGGCTGCCGGTGCGCTTTACCTATCACGACAACTATTTCTTCCACCGCTTCCAGGGCATGCCCGAGGAAGGCTATACCGCCATGGTGGCGCGCATCCTCGACCATCCCGACATCGCCGTGACGCTCGACACCACCGTCACCCGGGCCGAGGCGCGGGGCTTTTCCCATGTCTTCACCTCGGCGCCGCTGGACGCCTGGTTCGACTGCCGGCTGGGGCGGCTTGGCTATCGCACGCTGGACTTCGAGCGCTTCACCGCCCCGGGCGACTGGCAGGGCTGTGCGGTCATGAACTATTGCGAGGCCGAGGTGCCCTGGACGCGCATCACCGAGCACAAGTATTTCGCGCCCTGGGAAAGCCACGACCGCTCGACGCTCTATCGCGAGTTTCCCCGCCAGGCCGAGGCCGGCGACATTCCCTACTATCCCATCCGCCTTGTCGAGGAGAAGGCGCTTCTGTCGCGCTATGTGGCGCTGGCCGAGGACGAGCCGCGCACGACCTTCGTCGGCCGGCTGGGAACCTACCGCTATCTGGACATGGACGTGTCGATCCGCGAGGCGCTGGACGCCGCCCGCGCCTTCCTGATGCACCGCGCCGCCGGGTCGCCCATGCCGGCCTTCGTGGCGCCGGCCCCCGGTCGGGCGGCCTGAGCCATGGACGGCGGCGGCGCGGGCAAGGTCGGCGCTTCCGGCCGGGGCCGGACCCGGGCCGCGCAGCCCGAGAAGGGCGCGGGGCAGAGGACCCGGGCGGGCGCGCGGGCCGTGATCGCCGCCCTCGTCGTCACGCACAACCGCCCCCGCGCCCTGTCAGAGACGCTCTCGCGCCTTCTGGCCGAGGATCTCGACCGCGTCACGGTGGTCGACAACGCCTCGACGGACGCCACGGCCGAGGTCCTGGCCGAGGCGGCCCGCGACCCGCGGGTCGAGGTCCTGACCCTGGGCCGCAACCTGGGCGGGGCGGGCGGTTTCGAACACGGGCTGCGCCATGTCTCGGCCACGCTCGATCCCGACTGGGTGGTGGTCATGGACGACGATGCCCGCCCCGAGCCCGGCGCCATCGCCGCCTTCCGCCATCAGCTTCGGGCCGGCGCCTGGGACGGATGGGACGCGGTGGCGGCGGCGGTGCGCTATCCCGACGGGCGGATCTGCGACATGAACCGCCCGTCGGTGAACCCGTTCTGGCATCCCCGCGTCTTCCTGCGCACGGCCGCGGGCGGCGGGCGGGCCGCCTTCCATCTGCCGGACGCGGCCTATGACGGGCCGGTGCGGGCGATCGACGGCGCGTCCTTCGTCGGGCTCTTCCTGTCGCGCCGGGCCATCGCCCTTGGCGGCTACCCGGACGGGTCGCTGTTCATCTACGGCGACGACGTCCTCTATACGCTCGGCCTGAGCGCCGCCGGCGGGCGCATCGCCTTCGCCCCCGGGATCCGTTTCGAGCACGCCTGCTCGACCTTCGCGCGGGGGCGCAAGCGCCACGATCCCATGTGGAAGGTCTACTACCACCACCGCAACCTTCTGTTCGTCTATCGCCGCGCGGCCGGGCTCTGGTTCTGGCCGGTGCTTCTTCTGATCCTGCCGAAGTGGCTGGCGAAGGCGCGCCACTACGACGGCCCGTCCCGCCGGCGCTTCCTGGGCCTTGTCGGCCGAGCCATCCGCGACGGGCTTCTGGGCCGGCGCGGCACCCCCGTCGGCCCGCCGGCGGCGCGGGAGGCCGCCATCCGCGCCGGCGAGCGGCCGAAGGCCCCGCCGAAAGGGAAGCCGAAAGGCAAGGCGAAAGGAAAAGGGAAGGGCCCCGGCAAGGCGCCCTGAGCCCGCGGCCAGAGAGCCCCCTGACCGCCGAATCGCTCGGCCAGCCGCCCGCCGCCGGCCAGGACCCCGCCGGGCGTTGCGCGCCGCGGCCGGGGGGCGCGCGGCCGATTCCCGCTTTCGAAACCCCGCCCGCCTATGGTCGGCGACGCTGAACGCGGGACCCGGGCGGCGCCCGAAGGCGGGGCCGGCCCGGGTCCGGGGACGACCACAAGGAAAGGCAGACCCATGACCAACCCCTTCGACGAGCGCGCGCTGTCGCTGAACGGCCCGGCCACCGACATCCAGCCCGTGACCCCCTCGGACAGCGCCGATCTTCCCGACGTCGCCGTCGCCCTATACGTCGAGACCGCCGGCACGCTGTCGATCGTCACGGTGGCCGGGGGCGCCCGCACCGTCGCCGTCACCGACAACGCCATCCTGCCCGTCGGCGTGCGCCGGGTGAACGCGACCGGCACCACGGCGACGGGCATTCACGCGCTGGTCCTGGTGTGATGATGGGCTTCGGCTTCGGCCTTGGCGATCTGGCCCGCCAGCCCCCGCGCCCGCGCGGGCCGGCGGCGACCGGCGGGCTCGTCACCGAGATCACCGAGAACGGCCTGCGCTACCGGGTCCACCGCTTCGAGGCCTCGGGCACGCTGACGGTGACCCGCGGCGGCAGCTTCGAGTGCCTTCTGGTCGGGGGCGGCGGCGGCGGCAGCACGGCCGGCGGCGGGGCCGGCGGTGTCGTCGAGGCGACGGTGACGCTCGAACCCGGTCAGCACGCGGTGACCGTCGGCGCGGGCGGCGCGGGCGTGCGCGGCGATGCCCAGCCCCGGCCGGTCCCGGCGCAGTCGGGAAGCGATTCGCGCCTCGGCAGCCTTGTCGCCCCGGGGGGCGGTGGCGGCGCGGGCACGGACTGGGCGGGGCTCGACGGGGGGTCGGGCGGCGGCGCCGCGGCCTCGAGCAAGCCCGCCAACCCCGCGAACGGCGGCGCCGCGCTGGCCCCCGCGGCGGGCGGGCTTGGCCATCCGGGCGGCCAGGTCACGACCTTCGCGGCACCCTATCCGGCGGCCGGCGGCGGCGGGGCCGGCGGGCCCGGCGGCGACGCGGTGGTCGGCGCGGCGGGCGACGGCGGGCCGGGGATCACCACGACCTTTGCGGGCGCGCCCCTCATGCTGGCCGGGGGCGGGGGCGGCGCCTCGTGGCTCGACACGAGCATGGGCGGCACGGCAAGCCACGGCGGCGGCGCGGGCGGCGTGACCGGCGCGCCGGGACAGCCGGGCACGGGCGGCGGGGGCGGCGGCTCGATCCGCTATGTCGCCGGCGGGGACGGCGGTTCGGGGCTTGTCCTCGTGCGTTACCGCATCTGAGCCCCTTTCGCCGCCCACCCGCCCACCCGCCGGCCGGGGCCCTTTCCCTCGGGGGTCCCGGCCTCGGGCACGGCCAGGAGGCGGCCGCCTGTGGCGCCGCTGCCGCGCCGCAGAAAATCCGGCAAGTTTTCGATACCGCCGGCGTGACTCTTCACCTCGAAGTTGTTATGAGGGCGCGCGGCCGCACTGCCCCCCGGCGAACGGGTCGTCTTTTCCGTCCGTGAAGGTTTCCGGTGCCCCATGATTGAAGTCGCTGCCATTGCTTTTCTCGTTTCCTTTCTGGCCACTGTCGCGATCCTGAAGCTGGCGCCGCGGCTTCTGGCCAAGGAGTTTCTCGAGCGCGATCTTCAGGCGCGACAGGCCGTGCACACCCGCCCGGCCCCCCGAATCGGCGGGCTGGCGCTGGCCGTGTCGGCGGTCTGCACCCTGGCGCTGGTGCTCGTCCTGGGGCCGGCGCTCGATCCGACGGTCGCGGCGGTCCTCGGCTCGGCCGTGCCCGTCTTTCTTGCCGGCCTGCGCGAGGATATCTGCCGCGACATGAGCCCCCGCGCCCGTTATGGCGCGGCCATCCTCTCGGGCTTTCTGGCCTTCGGGCTTCTTGGCGTCTGGATCGACCGGGCGGCACCGGACTGGTTTTCGGCGCTTCTGGCCTTCGCGCCCTTCGGCGTCGCCGTGACCGTCTTCACGACGGCAAGCTATGCCCATGCCTTCAACCTTGTCGACGGGCTGAACGGGCTTTGCGCGGGCATGTCGGTGCTGATCGCGGCGGGGCTTGCCGCCATCGCGGTGCGCGCGGGGCTTCCCTATCTGGTGCCGGCGCTTCTGGCGCTGGTCGCGACGCTGGCGGGCTTTCTGGTCTGGAACTACCCGATGGGGCGCATCTTCCTGGGCGATGCGGGGGCCTACACGCTTGGCCATGTCCTGTCCTGGTGCGGCGTGATCCTGATCGCCCGCGCCGACGAGGTGTCGGCCTGGGCCATCATGCTGGTCTTCTTCTGGCCCCTGGCCGACACGCTTCTGGCCATGGTGCGCCGGGTGCAGGGCGGCGTCCCGATCGACACGCCGGACCGGATGCATTTCCATCAGCTGATGATGCGCTTTCTGGTCCTGGCCGCCATGGGGCGCGATCGGCGGAGCGCGGCGAACCCGGTCGCCAGCCTTCTGGTCCTCGGCTTCATCGCCGTCACCGTCGCGCTTGGCGTGATCTTCTGGAACGACGATCGCGGGGCGGCGCTGTCGCTTGGCCTGTGTGGCGTTGCCTTCGTGGCGCTTCACGGGACGCTGCGGCGGCTGGCGCGCCGTTGGCGCCGTCGGCCGCTTGGCGGCGCGCGTCGGCCGGCATGACCCGGACCCGCGTCACCCCTGCGCCCGAGGCGGCCGCCGCGGCCGGCGATGCCGCGCATTGGGTGCTGGCGCGGCTGAAGCCCGGCGGACTCGACACGGCCATACGCAACCTCGCGCGGCAGGGCTTCGGCGTCTTCGCGCCGCGCCATCGCGTCACGCGCCGGCAGGGCGGGCGCTTTCGCGACCGGCTGGAACCCATGTTCCCCGGCTATCTCTTCGTCGAGACGGCCAGCGCCCCGGCGCCATGGCGGCGGATCGATTCGACCCTGGGCGTCGCCCGGCTCGTCCGCTTCGGCGAGGGGGCGCCGGCCCGGGTGCCAACCACGCTGGTCGCCGAACTGGCGGCGCGCTGCGACGCCGAGGGCGTCCTTCGCCCCGCCGCGACGCCCGAGCCGGGACAGAAGGTCCGCATCCATCGCGGCCCCTTCGCCGACTTCGTCGCCCGGGTCGAGGCGCTTGGCCCCGACGAGCGGGTCTATGTCCTGATCGAACTTCTGGGCGAGGCGCGGCGCGTGGCGCTCAGGACGGGCGACATCGCGGCCGCCTGAGGGCCGAGGCCGGCCCCGCGCGCGTCCCTTGCCGCGCCGGCCGCGCCTCGGGCCGGCCCCTGGCCACCCTGCCACCCCCGGCCATCCCGTGTGCCGCGGCCTTCGCCGCCCTTTGCGCCGCTCTTTGCGCGCTATCCCTTGCCCGTTCCCTGCGCGGTTCCTGCCCGGACCCTGCGGCCAATCGGCAACGCCGCGGCCCCGGTGTTCGGCCGAAGGTTGTGCAGGGGTCCGATTTCGCTATGCTTTTCCGGTCAACGACACCCGCCGAAGCGGGGCGAAACAGAAAAGACTGAATCGGGCAGGTTCGCAGATGAAGTGGATTTCGATTGCCGCCGCGGTGGTGCTGGCGGGCTGTGGTATCATCTACAACTCGCCGCGCGTGGCGCAGGGGACGGACGCCTCCGGCATCAATGTCGCGGTGGTGCCGGTCACGCCCTCGACCCTGGCCGAGGCCAATGCCTCGCCCTACAAGCCGCGGGCCTTGCCGGCGGCCTTCCACACGACGACGGGCGGGCCGCGCGCCGGCCGCTCGGCCCCGACCCTGCCAGAGCCGCCCTACCGGCCCGAAACGCGCCCGGCGGGGCTCGAGCTGCGCGTGCCGCCGCCCGCGCCCGAAACGCCCTATCGCATCGGTGTCGAGGACGAGCTTCGCCTTGCCGTGCCCCAGTCCGGCTCGACGGCGGCCGAGCTTGCCGGCCTTCTGGCCAAGGCCACGGCGCGCCAGGGCTACCGCGTCCAGGATGACGGCACGATCTCGATCCCCGATGTGGGCCGCGTCCACGTGGCGGGCCTGACGCTGGCCGAGGCCGAGGACGCCATCTTCGACAAGCTGGTCGCGGCGGGGGTGAACCCGGTCTTCAGCCTCGAGGTGTCGGATTTCCGCTCGCAGCGGGTCACGATCGGCGGCGCGGTCGGAAAGCCCGCCGTCGTGCCGATCACGCTGTCGCCGCTGCGCCTGGTCGAGGCGCTGAACGCGGCGGGCGGCATCCAGCTTGCCGACGACGAATATGCCTCGATCCGGATCTTCCGCAACGGGCGGCTCTACCAGATTCCGGTGCGCGACTACTATGCCCGGGCCGAGCTGCAGAACCTGCGGCTCAAGGACCGCGACAGCATCTTTGTCGACACCGATTTCGACGTCGAGAAGGCCGCCGCCTATTTCGAACAGCAGATCCGCCTGTCCTCGCTGCGCCATCAGGAGCGCGTGCAGGCGCTGTCGGAACTGACCGCCGAGATGGACTTCCGCCGCCGCCAGCTTGACGAGGTGCGGGGGCTGTTCATGGGCCAGCTCGAGCTTGATGCGGTCGAGCGCGACTATGTCTATCTGGCCGGCGAGGTCGGCAAGCAGACGCGCATCGCCCTGCCTTTCGGGCGGCGCGCGACGCTGGCGGATGCGCTTTATGCCGACGGCGGGGGCTTCAGGATCGAGACGGGCGACGCGCGCCAGGTCTATGTCCTGCGCGGCGCGGGCGACGCGGCCGAGCCCGGCCGGGTGACGGCCTGGCAGCTCGATCTGTCGAACATCGGCAACATGGTCCTGGCGACGCGCTTCGAGCTTCGGCCGAACGACATCGTCTTCGTCGCCGAACAGCCGGTCACGCGCTGGAGCCGCGTCATCAAGCAGCTGAGCCCGTCGCTGATCCTCTCGACGATC
>RFGD01000099.1 GCA_003696705.1 Alphaproteobacteria bacterium
GGCCCTGGCCCGCACCGTGGACCTGCGCACCGCCCTCGCACGCCTCGACCAGCTCGAGTGGCACCTCGCGGAGGGGCGCGTCATACCTGCGGCCGACTCCGTCCCCCCTCCGCCCTCCGGCCGGGTCGCCGAGCCGGCCCGCGAGGTACGGCCCGCACCGCGAGAGGAGCAGCGTCCGGAAGGCAAGCCGGCGGAGACCGACGCCGCCGGGCCGAAGCCACCGCCGGCCGACAGCCGGGCGGCGGACGCCCGGCGGACCCCGCCGCCGGAGCCCGCTGAACCGGCACCGGCGCCCGAACCGGCCGCCCCGCCCCGTCCGGCCCCGGCCGGGCCCTCGCCGGGTGCGTCCACGCCCGAGCCACCGCCCGGCGGCGACCTCTATCCCAGCCTGTTCGGTCCGCCGGCGCTGAAGAAACGCACGGCGCGCGGGCCGGAGCCGGAGAGCCGCGCCGAGACGGCCGTCCTCGAGGCTGAGCCGCCCGAGACGGCCCCGGCGGACGCCTCGCCCATGCTGGCGCGCCTGAAGGCGGCGTGGCCCGCTTTTCTGAAGGCCGTCACGGAGACGCGCATCCACGTGGGCGCCATGATCCGGCACGCCGTCCCCGTCGACCTGCGCGACGGCACCCTCGTCCTGGCCGTCCCCGACGATTTCCACCAGCGGCTGCTCTACAACCAGCACGACTTCCTGCTCAAGCAGCTCCGCTCCACCACCCGCGAAGAGGTGGCCCGGCTCCAGTTCATCGTCCGCCCGGACGCCGAGCCGGAAGGCGATGGTACCGAGCCGGAGGACTTCGACGTACAGGCCTACTTCCAGCAGAAGCGGGCCCACAACCCCGTTTTGAAAGCCATTTTCGAACAATTTGGCGGCGAGATCGTCTGGTGACGTCCCCGCCCCGAGACGACCGGAGCACGAAACGGTGATGACTCCACTCCCTAAAGGAAGTGGCTTCTCGGAGCAACACCGCCTACGCGGTGCTTGGGCTCCGAAGGCTGCATCCCAGCCCTACAGCAAGGA
>RFGD01000492.1 GCA_003696705.1 Alphaproteobacteria bacterium
AATTTGAGGTGGAGGGCGGAGTTTTAGGGGAGGCGGGAACTGGGTTTATTGGAGATGAATAGTCTGAGAGTTTCCTTGGCAACTTATTGGGAGGGTGAGCAATAGCCTATACGAGGTGGGAGAGGGAAGGGGGCATTCTGTCTTTGGTTGCTTTTTTCTAATCGATTCGCTTCCGTATTTATTTTTACTCTTTTCTCTAGTTCCTCATTGTCCGAAATCAAAGTAACTTCAATATTAATGTCTTTAAAATTACCACACCTATCCAAAATAAATTTGTAGCGTGAAAATACCTTTTCAGAGATAAGAGACTGACTCTGATGGGGTGTTTTTGTGTTACTAATTTTATATTAGACAGGTGTGTTTCACTTCACTTCTTTTAAACCTTAGTTTATTATTAGTGCTGCCGTCCATATGTTTCCACAGGGTTTAGGGACGGCAGCACATCGTTCGTGGCAGTGTCTTAAATTAATATTAATTTTTTTATTATCCTTTCCTTTGTAGATGTTATTTCGATTAGGTAATACCCCCTTGGCAATAACGAAACATCAATTTCGTTGGCCGAAGAGTCGTACTCAGCGATTTTTTGCCCAGTCGAATTTCTTAAAATCAGGTGGTTATACTTGAATGTTGCATCTATAAAGATCTTGTCTGAAGCTGGATTTGGGTATATGTAAAATAATTCAGCAGTTTCAACATTGTCAACACCTGTTAGGCAAGTATTAACATTTAAGTATATTTTACTATCGTCGTAGTTTAGGTCTAAAAGGTTGAAATTCTTATCGTAAAATTGAATAGGCAATGGGCTTTGGTTAAACTCAATTTTTGTAGTGTCGCACATGTCATGCTTAACCCTTAGTTCAAAAATGAATAGTTGGGTCAAGGAGTCTAATATGTAATTTGGGTTTGACAAATTACTCCACTCAACAGTCATGTTTCCATTCTCAACGAGGGATGGCTGATAGTTTATGTTGTTGATGTTGAAATTTTCTAAATTAGACTGAATGTTTTGAATACTTTCAAAGTTTAGATATGATGTGTCCCAATTTATCGATAGTTGAAAGTCAATCACATTTGTAAAACCCTCAAGCAATACAGGTATTTCAAGTATTTCTTGTGACTCAACATATGGGTAGAAATTACCAAATGATAATGTTGGAAGGCAGCTTGTTAAAAACGAACCTATACCAAACCAGCCAGACCATTCATTGTTGGTACATTGAACATTTATTTCCCAATCATATTCGGTACAAGGTGTTAGACCTGATATTATTTGATTTGGTAAGTTGGTGATAGTAGTGCTTGTCCATGTACCTGTGCCGGCTACCCGGTAGCGCCAGTCGTAGGACTGGTATCCGCCGAGGTTAATCTGGAGTGTAGCGCTGGTCTGGGTGACTCCGGATTCTGTGAGGAAATAGTTTGCTGGCACGACACAGGTAGGCGGACACTGTGTTGTGAAATCACCGGAGCCAAACCACCCCGTCCAAACGCCGTTGCTGCATTGGACGTTCACCTGCCACTCGTAGTCGGTACAAGCGGAGAGGCCGGAGATGAATTTGCTGGGTGATGATGTAGCGGTGGTGTTGGTCCATGTACCTGTGCCGGCTACCCGGTAGCGCCAGTCGTAGGACTGGTATCCGCCGAGGTTAATCTGGAGTGTAGCGCTGGTC
>RFGD01000493.1 GCA_003696705.1 Alphaproteobacteria bacterium
GTCGTCGAGAAGCCCTTCGGCCACGACCTCGAGAGCGCGCGCGAGTTGAACCGCATCCTCGCCGAGCACTTCAAGGAACGCCAGATCTACCGCATCGACCACTATCTGGGGAAGGAAACGGTCCAGAACCTCATGGCGGTGCGCTTTGCCAACGTGCTGTTCGAACCGCTCTGGAACAGCCAGTTCGTGGACCATGTGCAGATCACGGTGTCGGAAACCGTGGGCGTGGGCGGGCGCGGCGAATACTACGACCACGCCGGCGCGACGCGCGACATGCTTCAGAACCACCTGATGCAGCTTCTCTGCCTGACCGCGATGGAACCGCCCAGCCGTTTCGAGCCGGGCGCCGTTCGCGACGAGAAGCTGAAGGTGATCCGGGCGCTCGACCGGCCGGGCCCCGAGGAGATCGTGCGCGGCCAGTATGCGGCCGGCGACGGAGAGCCGTCCTATCTCGAGGATGTCGGCAATCCCGATTCGACAACCGAAAGCTTCGTCGCAATGCGGGTGCACGTGTCGAACTGGCGCTGGGCGGGGACGCCGTTCTATCTCAGGACCGGCAAGAAGCTTCGCACGCGGATGAGCGAGATTGCGGTCATGTTCAAGGATCCGCCGCATTCCATCTTCGGCGCTGACGGACGCCGGCGCGGCAATGTCCTGGCCATCCGATTGCAGCCGGACGAGGGCATCACGCTGAAGGTCACGATCAAGGAACCCGGCCCGGGCGGCATGCGCCTGGTCGAGGTGCCGCTTGACATGACCTTTGCCGAGGCCCTGGGCCCCGAAGGGGCCGAGATGCCCGACGCCTACGAACGGCTCATCATGGACGTCATCCGCGGCGACCAGACACTGTTCATGCGCGATGACGAGGTCGAGGCCGCCTGGGAATGGGTGGACCCGATCATCGAGATGTGGGAAAAATCGGGCGACCGGCCCTGCCTCTACGAGCCGGGCTCGGACGGCCCCGAGGAGGCGCTCATCCTCATGCACCGCGACGGCCGTCGCTGGCGGTCGCTGCGCTGAAGCGGAGGCGGCATGGAATTCGTCGAGTACCCAGACAGGGACATGATGTTCCTGGATCTTGCCGACCGGCTCGCGTCCGAACTGGCCGAGGCGCTGCACGCCGAGCGAACGGCGACCTTCGCGGTCCCCGGGGGAACGACGCCGGGACCGGTCTTCGACGCCCTTTCGGGATTGCACATCGAATGGGACCGCGTCGTCGTCCTGCCGACGGACGAGCGATGGGTCCCCGAGGACAGCCCCCGTTCGAACGCGCGTCTCATCCGGCAGCGCCTTCTTGTGGGGAAGGCCGCGGCCGCCCGCTTCGTGCCGCTCTACCTGTCGGCCGAAAGGCCCGAGGACCGGCTTGCCGATCTGGCCGAGGCGGTCAGCGCGGTCCTGCCGCTGTCGGTTCTTCTTCTCGGCATGGGCGAGGACGGGCACACCGCGTCCCTGTTTCCGCGCGCCGAGGGTCTGGCCGAGGCGCTGGATGACGACGCGCCGCCGGTTGCCGCCATCCGCGCGCCCGGCGCGCCAGAGCCGCGGGTGACACTGACAGGCCCCGTGTTGCGCGGCGCCGTGCGCACGCATGTCCTCATCACCGGCGCGCGAAAGCGCGAGGTTCTGTTCGAAGCGGTCGAGCGCGACGATCCGCTTGCGATGCCGATCGCGACAGTGCTCGACGAAGCCACCGTTCACTGGGCAGCCTGAGAGAGTGCCGATGATGTCTGTTGACTGGCAGCCACTGGTCGACCATGCCGCCGAGGTTCGCACGCGCCGCATCGTCGATCTGTTCGACGCCGACGCGGGGCGGGCCGAGGATTTCTCGGTCGTGGCCGATGGCCTGGCGTTCGACTATTCGAAGACCAACATTTGCGGCACCGGCCGGCGCCTTCTTCTGGATCTGGCCGCGGCAGCCGGGGTCGAGGCGCGCCGCGAGGCGATGTTCCGGGGCGAGAAGATCAATGTGACGGAACGGCGGGCCGTTCTGCATACGGCGCTGCGAAACCTTGATGGTGGCCCCGTCCTTGTCGATGGCACCGACGTGATGCCCGAGGTCCTGGCGACGCTCGAGCGGATGGAGGCCTTTGCCGAAGGCGTGCGTTCGGGCGGCATCTCGGGGCCCGGCGGGCGCTACACGGACGTCGTCAACATCGGTATCGGTGGTTCGGACCTTGGGCCGCTCATGGCCACACGCGCGCTGGCGCCTTATCACGGCGACGTCCGCGTGCATTTCGTCTCGAACGTCGATGGGGCGCATATCCATGACGTCCTCGAGGGGCTCGATCCGACGCGCACGCTTGTCATCGTCGCGTCGAAGACCTTCACGACCATCGAGACGATGACGAACGCCCGGACCGCCCTTGCCTGGGTCGAGGCCGGCGGGGGCAATTCGGCCCAGTTCGTGGCGCTCTCGTCGGCGGTCGACAGGACCCAGGCCTTCGGCATTCCCGACCGCCAGGTCTTCGGCTTTGCCGACTGGGTGGGCGGGCGCTATTCGGTCTGGGGGCCGATCGGCCTGTCGCTGATGATCGCCATCGGCCCGCGTCACTTCCGAGACTTCCTGGCCGGCGGCCAGGCCATGGATCGCCATTTCCGCACCGCCCCGGCGGATCGCAACATGCCCGTCATGCTGGCACTTGTCGGCATCTGGCACAATCAGGTGCTGGGCCATGCGACGCGCGCCGTCCTTCCTTACGAGGAACGCCTTGCCCGCCTGCCGGCCTATCTCCAGCAGCTCGAGATGGAATCGAACGGCAAGCGTGTCACGCTTGACGGGGCGCCCGCCGCGGTCGACACCGGACCCGTCGTCTGGGGAGAGCCCGGGACGAACGGCCAGCACGCCTTCTTCCAGCTTCTGCACCAGGGCACCCGCGTCGTGCCGTGCGAATTCATGGTCGGTGCCGAGGGCCACGAGCCCGAACTTGCGCATCATCACCGCCTTCTTGTGGCGAATTGTCTGGCCCAGTCGAAGGCGCTTCTTGAAGGCAGGACCGAGGACGAGGCCCGGGCCATGATGCTGGCCGCCGGCGCGGACCCGGCCGAGGCCGACCGCCTGGCGCCGCACCGGACCTTCCCGGGCAACCGGCCTTCGACGACCCTTGTCTATCCGCGGCTCACGCCCTTCGTCCTGGGGCAGATCATCGCCCTTTACGAGCATCGCGTCTTCGTCGAGGGCACGATCCTTGGCATCAACTCGTTCGACCAGTGGGGGGTCGAGCTTGGCAAGGAGCTGGCCGGGGCGCTTCTGCCGGCGGTCGAGGGCCGGGCCGACGTCGAGGGGACCGAGGGCTCGACGGCCTGGCTTCTGGCCAGGCTGCGGGACATGGCCGGTCAGGGCTGAACCATCGCCGCCGCCCATTCGGCAAGGAAGGCCTGCCGCTTCAGCCGGTCGAGATAGACGAGAAGACCGGGCCCCAGCCGGATCGGCCGCGCGCTGCCGCCGGCGGCGGTGCGGGTGCCAAGCGGCGGCAGGCCGCAGTCCCGTTCAAGGGTGCGGCGCCCGCGCTCGGACAGAAGGAAGTCGATGAAGGCGCCGGCCAGGGCCGGGCGCGGCGCGGTCGCCGGAATGACGGCGGTTCGCATCATGACGTTCGTGAAGTCGCGCATGGGCAGGATGACAAGATCGTCCCGCCCGGCGATCCGCGGGCGCGCATAGCTGCCAAGCACGTTGTAGGCGACGGCGAGCGTCCCGCGCTCCAGCGCCTCGATCATCTCGCCCGAGCAGCAGTAGAGGCGGGGCGAGAGGTTGCCCATCTCCTGCATCAGCCGCCAGTAGGAATCGGACAGCCGCGCATCCTCGGTGGCGAAGAGATAGCCAAGTCCCGACCGGCGCACGTCATAGGTGCCGATGCGCCCGCGAAAACGTTCGGGATGGGCCGAAAGAAGCGTGATGAGCGCCTGACGCGTCTCCGGCAAACGGGTGCCGGCAAGCGCGTCGCGCCGGGCCACGACGACGGCCGCTTCTTCGGTGAAGGCGATGACCTGGTTTCGCCATCGGGCCCATGACGGCAACGCGGCCGTCGCCCCCGACCGCCAGCTTGCCGCCAGCCCGTCGTTGGCAAGTTTCACCTGAAGATCCATTGCCGACGAGA
>RFGD01000100.1 GCA_003696705.1 Alphaproteobacteria bacterium
AAGGCGATGTTCTCGGCCACCGTCAGGTGGGGGAAAAGGGCGAAGTCCTGGAACATCAGCCCGACGCCCCGAAGCTCGGCCGGGACATGCACGTCCGGCCCGCCGATAAGCCGGCCGTCGATGAAGACAAGGCCGGCATCCGGCCGTTCGACCCCGGCGATCATGCGAAGCGTCGTCGACTTGCCACAGCCCGACGGGCCCAGAAGGCAGGTGATCTGCCCGGGCTCGAGGGCGAACGACACCCCATCGACGACCTTCCGCCCGTCGAATGCGCGCGTCAGGCCCTCGACCGCAAGTCGCGGCGTTGCCTCGTGCACGGCCTCATCGGTCATTGCCTGTCGCACCCGGCCCCCATTGCCTGATGAAAAAAATCGGGTATTGCCGAGATAGCAGCCGCACCCCCCGCCTGCAAGATCGCGTCCCGGGAATGGCGCGCGCGCCTACATCGTCAGGTTCACCTGCCCCCCGTCCAGGAGAATGTTCTGCCCGACGATGAACCCCGCGTGCCGAGAACAAAGGAATGCGCACATTGCCCCGAACTCGCTCGGCGATCCGTAGCGGCGGGCGGGAATGGTCTGAATACGCTCGGCGCGGGCCTCCTCGACCGAGATGCCGCGGGCCTTCGCGACCCCCTCGTCAAGCGCCCGGGCCCGTTCGGTGTCGTGGATGCCGGGCAGAAGGTTGTTGATCGTGACGCCGTAGGGGGCAACCTGCCGCGACGTCCCGGCGACATAGCCCGTCAGCCCGGTCCGCGCCGTGTTCGAAAGGCCCAGCTGCGGAATGGGCGCCTTGACGGACTGGCTGGTGATGTTGACCACGCGCCCCCAGCCCTTGTCGATCATGTGCGGAAGCGTCGCCTTCATCAGCATGATCGGCGCCAGCATGTTGGCGTCGATGGCGCGGATGAAGTCTTCGCGTTCCCAGTCGCTCCACATTCCCGGCGGCGGCCCGCCGGCATTCGTGACGAGGATGTCGGGGGCCGGACAGGCCGCAAGGACGGCCGCGCGGCCGTCCTCGGTGGTGACATCCGCGGCGACGGGCGTGACCGTGACACCATGCGCCTTGGCAATGCGCTCGGCGGCCGCGACAAGCGGCGCTTCGGTGCGCGCGTTCATGACCAGATTGACACCGGCTTCGGCCAGCGCCTCGGCGCACCCAAGGCCAAGGCCCTTCGAGCTTGCGCAGACGATCGCGGTCTTTCCCTGAATGCCCAGATCCATCCCGGCACCCTCCCTGTTGCGATACCTGCGCCGTTGTTAGCAGCCCGCCGCCGAAAGCGAAAGCCGCCGCCGCGCCCCGATTCGGAAGACTGCTCGGCCGCCCCGGCGGCGCCTCATCCGCGGTTTCCATCCCGGCAACGAACCCCACGCATCGACCCGACCATTGCCACCGCGGCAACGTTTCGGGCGACCCACCGCCGGAAAAGCGCCCTTTCGTTGAAAATCAGAGACATCCCCGGCACCCTACATGCTGGGGGCGAAGGTGTAGTGTGTGGACAGGTCATGATGGTGGAAGCCCGAAGCCCTGACGGTGCGCTTTCGTGCACGGTCTATCCCGCAGGGCAGTTTCGCGTGGTTCTGGGCGCCAATGCGGGCGATCCGCTCGGCCCCGCCGAGTTCGCGGTCCCCGGTGACATCTTTCAGCTCGACCCCGTCGCGACGCCGGCGCAGCTTCGCCTTGTGGCCGACGCACGCACGGCCGCAAGCGGGGTCCTGTTCCAGGGGCCCGCTCCGGGAACCGTGGCACAAGGATCGGAGGTCGGGCGGCCGGGGGCGCCGGTCCATCCCGTCGACCACGCCTGGCTCATGAGCGACGACGGCACGACCACCGAGGTCATCGTTCTCAGATCCGAGGCCCGCACCGGCGCGCCGGCCTTCTGGGCCCTGCCCCTTGGCCCCGTCGAGCCGGGGTGCGAATACACGCTTCTGAAGGCCGCGCCGCGACCCGTTCGCGTCCAGCACGCCGAAGCCACCAGCGTCGGGCTTGGCGCCGGCACGCGCATCACCATGGCGGACGGGCGCCAGGTGCCGATCGAGGCGCTGGCCCGTGGCGACCGCATCCTTTCCCGCGACCGGGGCCCCGTCGCCATCCGCCGCATCATCTCCGTCACGCACCGCGCGCACGGAGAGTTCGCGCCGGTCATCCTTGCCGCGAACGCGCTCGGCAATGCCGACGACCTGATCCTCAGCCCGCACCATCGCCTCTATGTGTTCCGCCGGGGCGAGCGGGCCGGGCTCGACAGCCCCGAGGTGCTGATCCCGGCGCGCGATCTTGTCGATGGCATGCGGGCGCGGCGCCGGCGCGGCGGCTTCGTGACCTATTACAACATCCTTCTGGAGCACCACGACATCATCTATGCCGAGGGCATCCCGGTCGAAAGCTTTCTGGCAACACCGGCCCGTGTGCGCACGCTTGCCGAACAGGACCGGCCGGCGGCGGCAAGAACAGGCCCGCGCATCGCCCACCGTGCCGTCGAGGTGCCCGGCAACGTCGTCTTTCCGGCGGCCAGCGCCGGCCCGTTCGCACGGTAGGCCCCGAGCCGATTGCCCTTCCCGTCACGCTCGCCTATATGGCGCGCATGTCTGAACGCCTGTCGAACCGCCCGGATCTGCCGCCCGAGATCGCACGCCGTCGCACCTTTGCGATCATCTCGCATCCCGATGCCGGCAAGACCACACTGACCGAGAAGTTCCTGCTTTACGGCGGCGCCATCCAGATGGCCGGGCAGGTCCGCGCCAAGGGCGAAGCGCGGCGCACCCGCTCGGACTTCATGAAGATGGAACAGGACCGGGGCATCTCGGTTTCGGCTTCGGCCATGTCCTTCGACTACAAGACCTGGCGGTTCAATCTTGTCGATACGCCGGGCCACTCGGACTTTTCCGAAGACACCTACCGGACGCTGACCGCGGTCGATGCCGCAATCATGGTCATCGACGGCGCCAAGGGCGTCGAAAGCCAGACGCGCAAGCTGTTCGAGGTCTGCCGCCTGCGGGATCTGCCCATCCTGACGTTCTGCAACAAGATGGATCGCGAAAGCCGCGAGACTTTCGACATCATCGACGAAATCCAGGAAAACCTGGCGATCGACGTCTCGCCCGCGTCCTGGCCCATCGGCATGGGACAGGACTTCATCGGCTGCTATGACCTTGTGCACGACCGGCTCGAGCTCATGGACCGCGCCGACCGCAACCGTGTGGCCGAGTCGATCAAGATCGAGGGGCTTGACGACCCCCGGCTCGCCGAACACGTGCCCGCGCATCTTCTCGACCAGCTGCGCGAGGAGGTCGAGATGGCGCGCGGCCTTCTTCCCGCCTTCGACCGGCAGGCCTTCCTCGACGGGACCCTGACGCCGATCTGGTTCGGCTCGGCCCTCAACTCGTTCGGCGTCAAGGAGCTGATGGACGGGATCGCCGAATACGGCCCCGCGCCGCAGGTCCAGCCCGCCGAACCGCGCGCCGTCGCGCCCGAAGAAGGTTCCGTCACGGGCTATGTCTTCAAGGTCCAGGCCAACATGGA
>RFGD01000101.1 GCA_003696705.1 Alphaproteobacteria bacterium
GTCCGTGGTCTCGACATGATCGGCAAGGCGTGCCGCCAGGGTTCCGAGCGCCGTCGGCGTCCTTGCCGACAGCGGCACGAGGACCGGGTCGGCCGTCGTCCCTTCGGCATCGGGGGCGGCCGCGCCTTCGGGAGGTTCGGACAAGATGACATGGACGTTCGTGCCACCGACGCCAAGCGACGTCACCCCGGCAAGGCGGGGACGGCCATCGTCCGGCCAGGGTCGCGCCGAAGAGGGCACGTGAAAGCGCGTCCCCGAGATGTCGATCGCCGGATTGAGGCGCGAAAACCCGGCAACGGGCGGCACGACGGCGTGCCGGACAACCATTGCCGCCTTCATCAGCCCCATGATGCCGGCGGCCGCATCGGCGTGGCCGATGTTGCCCTTCACGGAGCCGAGGTAGCAGGGGGAACCCTTCGCCTCGGCCTCGTCGCCGAAGGCGCTGCGAAGCGCGGCGACCTCGACGGGGTCGCCAAGGGGCGTGGCGGTGCCGTGGCACTCGACATAGCCGATGTCGGCCGCGCGGACGCCGGCCCTTTCGAGCGCGCCCCGGATGGCGCGGCGCTGACCCTTCAGGGACGGGGCCGTGAAGGACAGCTTGTTCATGCCGTCGTTGCTCATCGCCCAGCCGCGGATGACGGCGATGATGTTGTCGCCGTCGGCCAGCGCTTCGGAAAGCCGCCGCAGGACGACGACCCCGGCGGCATGCGAGAAGACCGTCCCGCTGGCGTCGGCGTCGAACGGGCGGCACTCTCCGCGCGCCGAGACCATGCCGCCCTCGACGCAGAAATAGCCGCGGCGCTGCGGAAAGGTAATCGAGACACCCCCCGCAAGGGCCATGTCGCATTCGCCTGCCGCAAGGGCCGAGCAGGCCGTGGCGACCGCCGCAAGCGAGGTCGAGCAGGCCGTCTGCACCGTCAGGGCCGGGCCGCGCAGATCCATCTTGTAGGCGATGCGCGTGGACAGCGTGTCGTTCATGTTGCCGATCATCTCGGCAAAGGAACCGGACTGGTATTCGCGCGTCACCCGCGCGTTGTCGGCGCGCGTCGCCAGGACATTGTGCAAAAGATAGGTCGGCGGGGCAGAGCCCGCGTAGACGCCGACCGAAAGGCTGTGGTCATCGGGCGCGTGTCCGGCCCTTTCGAGCGCCTCCCAGGCGATTTCGAGAAAGACCCGGGCTTGCGGGTCCATCAGGGCGGCTTCGCGGCGACGCATGCCGAAGAATTTCGCGTCGAAGTCCTCGACGCCTTCAAGGATCGGGCGCACGGGCACGTAGTCGCCACGCGCCCGCCGTTCGGGGGCGACGCCGTCTTCGAGCGTTGCGGGATCCAGCGGAGAAATGAGGCTTCGCCCCGCGCAGACGGCGCGCCAGAGCTCGTCCAGATCGCCGACACCGGGAAAGCGGCCCGCCATGGCGACAATGGCGATGCCGTCCGCCGCGCCCTCGCCGCCCCGGGGCGTCGCGGGCGTCGCGCGTGGGCCGGCCGCGCCCGGCGCTTGCGGGCCGGACCCTTTCGGCGTCGATGGTTCCGCCCCTGCGGGGTCGGAAAGATGCGCAGCCAACCCGTCCGGCGTCGGCGCCGCGAAAAACGCCGCCATGTCGATCTCGGCCCCGAGCGCGGCTTCGAGGCGGGACCGGATGCGACCGAGGTCGAGGGA
>RFGD01000494.1 GCA_003696705.1 Alphaproteobacteria bacterium
GCGGACTATTACGACCGCGCGCTTCGCCTCGTCGCCGAGCGCGCCGGCATCGAGCCCGTCGTCTTCGTGTTCTCGAACGATCCCGGCTGGGCGCGGGAAAACCTTCGCCTCGCCTTCGAGACGCGGATCGTCGCCGTTGCCGATGCGACGCGGCCGCATGACGACCTTCGGCTGATGGCTGCCTGCCGTCACCACGTCATCGTGAACTCGACCTTTTCCTGGTGGGGTGCCTGGCTTGACCCGAACCCCGAAAAGATCGTGGTCGCGCCACGGCGCTGGTTCGCCGACCCCGGCCTTTCCAATCCCGACATCCTGCCCGCGGGGTGGATCTCAGTCTGAGCGCGCCGCCTCGGCGAGAAGAAGCTCGGCCGCCCGCCGCTCAAAGTCCCGATAGCCCATGGCCCGGCGCCGGTTCTCCTCGATGGCGGCGAGGCGTGTCATGTAGGCCTCTTGCCCGATGTCGCCAAGCGCGTCGCCAATGTCGGACAACGTGTTGCAGATGATGAGCCCCTTTGCGTCGAAATACTCGCCGACGTCCGGTGCGCCCCAGTAGATCGGCACGGTCCGGCAGAGAAGCGCATCGATCAGCTTCTCCGAGAAATACCCATTTTCGCGAGAGTTCTCGATGACGACCGAAAAGCGGTAGGGGGCAAGCGCCTCTTCGGTCGCGCCGAAAGGCCGATAGCCACGCCCCAGGACGTCGACGTCGAGCCCGCGATCGCGGATCAGCGCCACCACCTCGTGGCGAAGGCGATGGCCTGGCAACCCACGCTTCGACGAGGCGACGATCGAGGCCGGGCGGATCTTTGTCGTGTCCACCTTGTCCGGATCGGCGATCCACGACCCTCCGGGAAGAAACAGCCTTGCGTTCGGGACGCGCCGAACCAGGCCGGCATCCCGGGTCAGGATCCGGAAGAAGCGCCGATGCACCCATGGCAGCGCGCGAAGATGGCGCCGGTGCATCGCCGCGGGCTCTACCACCATGACCGAGATGCGCGCGCGCGTGCCAAGACGCCGGCGCAGGTAGAGCCCGTTCTTGGGATAGACGAGAAGATGATCGCCCGCGCCGAGGTCGCGAACCCGGCGCGTGTCGTCCGTGGCCGGTCCGCCGAGGGGCCAGCGCAGCGCCGAGAGCGGCAGCTCGCCGATCCCGCGGTGCAAGGGGGTGCCATAGGGCACGATTCCCACGAGCGGCCTAGCCGGCATGGTCCTCTCCGGCGTCGGGACGGAACTGGAGATCGTGGAGCGAACGATAGAGCCCGCCGCGCTCCATCAAGTCGTCGTGACGGCCTTCCTCGACGACGCGTCCCTTGTCCATCACCACGATCTTGTCGGCCTTGCGAATGGTCGAGAGCCGATGCGCGATCACCAGTGTCGTCCGGCCGTGCGACAGCGCGTCGATCGCCTTCTGCACGGCAACCTCCGACCGCGCGTCGAGCGCGGCCGTGGCCTCGTCCAGAAGAAGGACCTCGGCATCGCGAAAGAGCGCCCGCGCGATGGCCACGCGCTGACGTTGACCGCCCGAAAGGCGCGAGCCGCGCGGACCGACCGCGGTATCGAGCCCCGACGGCAATTGCGGCAGGAACGCATCGACATGGGAGGCGGCCAGGACCGGCGCCAACGCCTCGTCCGGCACGCCTTCCCGGCCGAGGATGATGTTTTCGCGAAGGGTTTCGTCGAACAGAAGGCTGTCCTGCGTGACGACCGAGAACATGTCCCGAAGCTCGATCAGGGGCATGTCGCGGACATCCACCCCGCCGATCAATACCCGGCCGGATACCGGGTCCACAAGGCGCGTCAGCACGTTGAAGACCGTGCTCTTTCCCGCCCCCGAGGGCCCGACAAGCGCGGTGGTCCGGCCATGCTCGGCCACGAAGCTCAGCCCGTCGAGGACCGGGCCCTCTCCGTAATCGACGACGACATCCTCGAAGCGCACCTCGGTCGACTTGGGCCGCGCCGGCGCGGCGCCTCGCTTGCGGGGCCGGTCGGCAATGCGGGGGCGCGCGTCGAAGATCGCGTAGATCCGCTCGAGACTTGCCGCGACCGTCTGATAGTAGCCGGCCAGCGTGCCCATGCGCCTGAGCGGCTGAAACGCCAGGACCATGGCCGAGAAGAAGCTCATGAACTGACCAGGGGTCTTGGTGCCGGCAATCACCTCGTGCCCGCCGTAGACGAGGAC
>RFGD01000102.1 GCA_003696705.1 Alphaproteobacteria bacterium
AGCATCGCCTGGACACCGGCCAGGGTTCCGGCCGCAAGGCCCATCAGCGCAAAGCCCATGTGGGTGATCGACGAATAGGCCATCAGACGCTTGATGTCGCGCTGGGCAATGGCGGCAAACGCCCCGACGAACATCGTCAGAAGCGAAAGAAGCGCAAGGATCTGGGTCCAGTCACCGACGGCACCGCCGAAGGCGTCGAACATGACCCGCGCGATCAGGCCCATCGCGGCCATCTTCGGCGCCGTCGCGAAGAAGGCCGTCACCGGCGTCGGCGAGCCCTCGTAGACGTCCGGCGTCCACATGTGGAAGGGCGCGGCGGACACCTTGAAGGCAAGGCCCGAGATGATGAAGACAAGCCCGAAAAGAAGCCCGAGCGAGACGTGTCCCCCGCCGTCGACCGCCTGCACGATCCCCGAGAACAGGGTCGTTCCCGCATAGCCATAGGTCAGCGACGCTCCGTAAAGGAACAGCCCCGAAGACAGCGCGCCAAGGACGAAATACTTGAGGCCCGCCTCGGTCGATCGCACGCTGTCACGGTTGAGCGCCGCAACTACGTAGAGCGACAGCGACTGAAGCTCGAGCCCGAGGTAGAGCGCCATCAGCCCGCCCGCCGACACCATGAGCATCATGCCCGTCACGGCAAAGGTGATGAGGATCGGATATTCGAAGCGCAGGATCCCCCGGCGCGACAGGAACCCCTGCCCCATCACCAGGACCACGGCCGCCGACAGAAGGATGACGACCTTGCCGAAGCGCGCGAAGGCATCGTCGACGAAGGCGCCGCCAAAGGCCTCGGCCGTGCCGCCGCGCACGCCGCCGATCCAGAAGGCCACCGCAACCATCAGCGCCGCCGTCAGCCAGACAAGTGTCGTCGCCAGACGATCCTTGCCCGTATAGACGGCCCAGATCAGCGCCACCATGGCATAGACCGACAGCACGATCTCGGGAAGAAGCACACCCATGTCGTAAGAGATCATTTCCGTCCCCTTCAGTGCTGGGCAAGGCGCGTCATGCCGTCGGCTTCGACGACCGCGCTCTGATACTGGTTGACGAGCGCCTCGACCGACGGGCCGACCATGTCGGTCAGAAGCGACGGGTAGACGCCAAGAAGAAGTGTCATCGCCACGAGCGGCGCGAAGACCAGCTTCTCGCGACCGGTCATGTCGCTGATCGTCTTCAGGCTCTCCTTGATGAGATCACCAAAGACGACCCGGCGGTAAAGCCAGAGCGCATAGGACGCCGACAGGATGACGCCTGTTGCCGCCGCCGCCGCGACCCAGGTGTTGACCTGGAAGATCCCCGACAGCGTCAGGAACTCTCCGACGAAGCCGCTGGTGCCCGGCAGCCCGACGTTGGCCATGGTGAAAAGCATGAACACCAGCGCATAGACCGGCATGCGGTTCACAAGACCGCCATAGGCCGCGATCTCTCGGGTGTGCATGCGGTCATAGACGACGCCAACGCAAAGGAACAGCGCGCCCGAGACGAAGCCGTGGCTGATCATCTGGAACATGGCCCCGTCGATCCCCTGCCGGTTGGCAGCGAAGATCCCCATGGTCACATAGCCCATGTGCGCCACCGACGAATAGGCGATCAGCTTCTTCATGTCCTCCTGCACCAGCGCGACCAG
>RFGD01000103.1 GCA_003696705.1 Alphaproteobacteria bacterium
CGGCCACCGACATCACGAGCATCGCGGCGTCGGCCTCGGGGACGGATACCATCGTGACGCTCGCCTCGGGGACCGAGATCCACCTGAAGGGCGTCGATGTTACGCTCATCGACAACGCCGACTTCATCTTCGGGCCGTGATGGCCCCTCGGGTCGCCGCGCCACCCGCGGCGGCCCACGCCCCCCGGGATCAGGCGTTCAGGACGCGGCGGTGGTAGCGGCGCAGGAGAAGAAGCCCGATCGCCGACAGCGACAGCGCCACGCCCAGGGGATAGAGCGCGCTGGCCCAGGCCGCGTCATAGGTCGGGTAGAAGCCGCGCCGCATGATCCCGACAAGGTGAGCGATGGGATTGAACCAGAGGATGTCCTGGGCGATGCGGGGCAGATCCTCGTGCAGGTAGAAGATCCCCGAGGCAAGGAACAGGGGCCGCGTGACGATGGTCCAGACCTGTTCCCAGACGGGGAAGATGGCGAAGAGATAACAGTTGGTCACGCCGACGCCGAAGCCCAGAAGCGCCGTGATGGACAGGGACGTCAGGATCGGCCCGAGGGCGATCACCGCGCGCGTGTCGATGACCGCAAGGATCCCGGCGACGAGAAGATAGAAGACCAGGCACTGGGTCAGCGTGTTCAGGAAGAAACGCGCCAGCACGGCGTCGATGAAGCTGACCTCGGGGTAGGCGAGAAGCCCGCGCGCATAGCGGATCGACCTGGCGACCCGTCCCGAGAGCGTCGCGTAGAGATTGAAGGGCAGATAGCCCGTGGCGTAGAAGAGAAGAAAGCTGGTCCCGAGCGCCGGCGTGCGCAGGACGAGAGAAAAGCCCACCGAGAGAAGGAGGATGGCCCCGATCGGCTCGGCAATGGCCCAGATGTAGCCGCCGACCGAGCGGCCGTATCTTGTCGTCATCTCGCGCAGCATCAGCGCGGCGATGGCGCGGGCGGCGCGAAAGCGGATGCCGGGGCCGGTCGTCGTCGTCGTCATGGCCGGTGGGCGCCCTGGGAATGATTGCCGTTCGGGACTTGCACTGTCATCATGGGCCATGATGATGCAAGATGCGGCCGGGAACAATCGCCCTTCGGCGCCCGGCGGCGCTGAAGGCAGGGGAGCACCGGATTTGGCCGACGGCCTTGGTGACAGGAAGGGAAGGAACCCGGCACGGCGCGCCGAACGCCGCGCCCGCCGGGCCGAGTTGCGCGCCGTCGCGGCGGCCGAGGCGGCATCGGGAACGGCATCGGGAGCCGCGGCGGGAACGGCGGCGGTGCCCGCCGAAACCCCCGACGAGACGCCGGCGCCGGCCCGGAGCGAAGCGCCACCGGCGCCCCGCGGCGTCCGCCCCCCGGCCGGCCGGGCGCGGCCGAAGCGCCGGCACTGGGGGCTTCTGGCGGCCTTCTTCCTCATGGTCGTCGTGCCGGTCGCGGCATCGGCCGTCTATCTCTGGACGCGGGCGGCGGATCAGTATGCCTCGACCGTCGGCTTCACCGTCCGCCGAGAGGAGATGGCGTCGGCGGTGGACATCCTCGGCGGGCTCTCGAACCTGTCGGGCGGGGGCGGCAGTTCGGATACCGACATCCTTTACGAATTCATCCAGAGCCAGGAGATGGTCGCGGCGCTTGACGCGCGGCTCGACCTTCGCCGGATCTACGGGCGCGCCTGGCCGGACGATCCGGTCTTCGCCCTCGACCCCGACGCCAGCCTCGAGGCGCTGGTGCGCTACTGGCGGCGCGTCGTGCGCGTGGCCTATGACAGCGGCTCGGGGCTCATCGAGTTGCGCGTCCTTGCCTTCACCCCCGGGGATGCCCACGCCGTGGCCACCGGCATCCTTGAAGAGAGCACCCGCAAGATCAACGCGCTGAGCGCCCAGGCGCGCGAGGACGCGATGCGCTATGCCCGCGAAGAGCTCGACCAGGCGGTGGCCCGGCTGAAGGCCGCGCGCGAGGCCATGACCGCCTTCCGCACCCGCACCCAGATCGTCGACCCGAACGCCGACATCCAGGGCCAGATGGGACTTCTGAACACGCTGCAACAGCAGCTGGCCGAGGCCATGATCGAGCTTGACCTCATGCGCGACACGGTGCGCGCGGGCGACCCGCGCATCGCCCGCGCCGAGCGCCGGATCGAGGTCATCCGCGCCCGCATCGCCGAGGAGCGGCGGAAGTTCGGTGTCGCGGGTGTCGCCGGCGACGATGGCACGGGGCGCGACTATGCCGAGATCCTGGCCGAATACGAACGCCTGTCGGTCGATCGCGAATTCGCCGAACAGGCCTACAAGGCGGCGCTGGCGGCCTATGACACGGCCCGCGCCGAGGCCGACCGGCAAAGCCGCTATCTGGCGACCTTCGTGCGCCCGACGCTGGCGCAGACGGCCGAATACCCGGCCCGTGCCATGCTGGTCGGGCTGGTGGCGCTGTTCTCGTTCCTGGCCTGGGCCGTGGCCTCGCTCATCTTCTACAGCCTCAGGGACCGACGCTAGCGTCATGATCCGGCTGGAAAACGTGACCAAGGGCTTCTGGACGCGCGGCCGGCGCAAGATGGTGGCCGACCACATCACGGCCGAATTCCCGACCGGCAAGGCGGTCGCGCTTCTTGGCGTCAACGGGGCCGGGAAATCGACGCTTCTGCGCATGATCGCGGGCTCGGTCGAGCCCGACGAGGGGCGCATCGTCTCGGACGGCACCATCTCGTGGCCGGTCGGCTTCGGCGGCAGCTTCCACCCCGACCTGACCGGGGCGCAGAACACGCGCTTCGTGGCCCGCGTCTATGGCATCGACACCGACGAGCTTTGCGATTTCGTCGAGGATTTCGCCGAGCTTGGCGACCATTTCCACATGCCGGTGCGCAGCTATTCCTCGGGGATGCGGTCGCGGCTGGCCTTCGGCATCTCGATGGGGGTGCCGTTCGACACCTATCTGGTGGACGAGGTGACGAGCGTCGGCGACGCGCTGTTCAAGCGCAAGAGCCGGCAGGTGTTCCTCGAGCGGATGCAGCGCGCCGGCGCCATCGTCGTCACCCATTCGATGAAGCAGGTCCGCCGCCTCTGCTCGGCCGGGGCCGTCCTGCACCAGGGCGAGCTTCGCTATTTCGACGAGGTCGAGGCGGCCATCGCCCATTATCTGGCCCTGATCGGCGGCGACGAGGAGGACGACTGAACGCCTGCCGGGGGCCCGGCGGGCGTCTGGCGGGCGATTGTGCCGGCGGGCCGCGCCTCAGGGCCGGGCGAGCGACGGCATGTGCCGCGCCGCCCACATGGCCGCCTGCGTGCGGTTGTGCACGCCGAGCTTGCGAAAGCAGGTGCGCAGATGGACCTTCACCGTCGCCTCGCAGATGCCGAGCGCGTTGGCGATGTCCTTGTTCGACTGCCCTTCCAGAAGCTTGGCGAGGATCGCCGCCTCGCGCCCCGAGAGATGGGGCAGCTCGGCACGCCCGGGCCCGCGGCTGCCGTTCCGGCCGGGCGCTGCCGCGCCGGCGGCGGCCGGGGCGGCGTTCGGGCCGGCGGGCGCCTCGTCGGGGTCGACGACGCGATAGCCGGCCGCGACGACGCGCATCGCCCCGATCAGCGCGTCGGCCGGGTCGCCTTCGGGCAGGATGGCATGGGCGGTGGCGCCGAGCTGCGCGCGCATGCGGGCCAGGGCCTCGTCCGGGACCAGAAGAAGGACGCGCGCCTCGGGCTCGGCGGCGTGGACCTCGGCGATGGCCGCTTCGGCTTCGACCGGCGTCTCGATCCCGTGGAGAAGGACAAGATCGCCCGCCGCCATGCCGTCGAGCTCGGCGGGTCTGGACACGCTCTGGCCGATGTCGAAACGGCGGTCGCGACAGATGGTTTCCAGCATGTCCCGAAAGACATGGTTCGGACTGGCGATGTGCACGGACATGGGTTCCCCCCCGGAAAATCGGCAACGTCAATGGGTGCGCCCGAAGGCGCCGGAATGGAATGTGACGCGGATGCAACGCGCCGGAACAATTCGGGATGCACGGCTAAAAATACGGGCCGGCACCTCTGCTGAAAGAATTACCAAATTCGGCGGCGCGGCGAAAGATACCTCTTTCGTGGTAAGCCCTGCTGCGATGTTCCGGCGGTGATTCGCCCCCGCTCCGTGCGGGGCCCGTCGCGTCGGGGGCCTTCCGGCCTTGGACTTTCGTCGGGGAGCGCCTTGCCCTTTCGGCCTATCCGACGGGAAGGGGGAGGAGCACACGCATAACGCGCACCACCGCATTCGTCACCCGTTTCGCGCGAAACCGGAATCGGCCCCGGCAAGGATCCGCCGCTGATTCCCGGGGTCGAATTACGTCGAAAGTATGGCGAAACGGTGGCGGCTACACCCTTTGCGCGGATGGCCTTTCCCCGCTTTCTGCTAATCTGTCCCTGCATTGATCGAGAGACATTTGACTTACGTGTTCCGGGGGGACGTGAGATGACGATTACGACGAGGCCGGCATTGTCGGCCGTGCACATAATGCACTCGGGCCATCTGGCTCATACGCTTTCAAGCATTACCGACCTGGCCCTCGTCCGTTTCGATCTGAAGCGGTCGAGGGTTGCGTTTGCCACGACCACGCCACCGGCGCCCGAGGCGACCCCCGAGGCGACCGGA
>RFGD01000495.1 GCA_003696705.1 Alphaproteobacteria bacterium
CTCGCCGCGAAGGCGAGCGTAGCGAGCTGCCGCGGCGAGAGCAACAGGACGCGGGTGCCCCCTCGGGACGGATCTTGCGCCGGCGGACCACGTCCGCTCTTCTTGTTGGTGAGAAAAGCCAAACAGGAGGAGAGAAACATGGCCCGCCAGCAGAACGATTCTACCGCCCTCGAGCAGGTCCTCGCGATCCTCGCCGACCACGGCCTGGAGGATCTCGGTCGCGCCGTCGAGGTGCTTCTCAACGAAGCGATGCGCATCGAGCGGCAGCGATTCCTCGGAGCGAATCCGTACGAGCGCAGCGCCGAACGCCGCGGTCATGCCAACGGCTTCAAGCCGAAGCGTCTGAAGTCCCGGGTCGGCGAACTCCAGCTGGAGATTCCCCAGGTGCGCAACCTCGAGGAGGGAGCCGAACCCTTCTATCCGAGTGCCCTCGAGCGCGGCCAGCGCTCCGAGAGGGCCCTGCACGTCGCACTGGCCGAGATGTACGTCCAGGGCGTCTCGACCCGCAAGGTCGCACGGATCACCGAGGAGCTGTGCGGCTTCGAGGTGACCTCGTCGCAGGTCTCCCGCGCGGCGGCCCAGCTCGATGAAGCCCTCGTCGCCTGGCGCGAGCGGCCGCTCGGCAGGACGCCGTACCTGATCCTCGATGCCCGCTACGAGAAGGTACGCCATGGCGGCCAGGTGATCTCCTGCGCCGTACTGGTGGCCCTCGGCGTGACCGAAGACGGCCGGCGCCGCGTCCTGGGTGTGAGTGTCTCGCTCTCCGAGGCCGAACTCCACTGGCGCCGCCTGCTTGCCTCGCTCAAGGAGCGCGGGCTCTGTGGCGTGCAGTTGATCATCAGCGACGATCACGCCGGGCTCCGCGCCGCCCGCGAGGCCGAGTTCACCGCTGTCCCATGGCAGCGCTGCCAGTTCCACCTCCAGCGCAACGCCGTGGCGTTGATCCCGAAGACCTCCATGCGGCGCGAGGTCGCCCGCGTCCTGCGCTCGGTCTTCCAGGCCGACTCGCGCGCCGAAGCCGACGAGCGCCTGCGGCAGGCCGTGGCACGCTTCCAGGATTCCGCCCCGCGGCTCGCCGAATGGATCGAGCAGGCGATTCCCGAAGGACTCACCATCCTCGACTTCCCGGAGCAGCATCGTCGGAGGCTCCGAACCACCAACGCCGCCGAGCGGATCCACCAGGAGATCCGGCGACGTACCCGCGTCGCCGGCCTGTTCCCCCATGACGATTCCCTCCTCAGGCTCGTCAGCGCGGTGCCGATCGAGTTCGATGAGGAGTGGGCCACCGGAAAGCGCTACCTCACCATGGAGACGGACTGATCGTGTTCGCCGGCGCTTTTACAGAAAGATCGTTGCTTGGTC
>RFGD01000104.1 GCA_003696705.1 Alphaproteobacteria bacterium
GCGATGAGCGACCGGTTGGCCGCAGGATCGCGGGCTCCGATGACGAGGAACACGCCGAGCACGAAATAGACGGCAGCGATCATCTGCAGATAATAGACGCCTTCGCCACCATGCCAGACCCAGCCCGAGGGCCAGACAAAGCCCAGCGGGTAGACGATCAGGAACACCAGGCCAAAGGCGACCATCGCCAGCCTGAGGAGCTTCAAGCGCATTTCAGGATTCATTTTCTCCTCCCCATTTTCCATCGACGCCCGGTCCCGATGCCGGTTTCCGTGACTGCCCCATTGAAAGGAGCGGCGGCTTGGCCGGCCGCCGGTTCTGGCAGCAGAGGCCCGAGCCAAGACTGCCGCCGAGCGATGGCCCGCGTCCCGAAGGAAACCCCACGGAAATCCAATTTTCGTGCTAAGACTGGGGCGTTCCGCCGTTGCCTGGCGGGGCATGAAGGACCGGGGTAGCCGCGATGACCGGTGAGGACGCGATCCGGCAGGTGGGTGAGTGCACCGTTGACCCGTCGACGAACGAGGTCACGCGGGACGGCGAGATCCTGCATCTCGAGCCGCGCTCGATGGAGGTGCTCGGCCTCCTGATCCGCCGCGCCGGCGAGGTTGTCTCGCGCGAGGAGTTGCAGGACGAGGTCTGGGGTGAGGTCGTGGTCGGCGACGAGTCGCTCACCAACGCGATCATCAAGATCCGGCGCGCCTTTGGCGACGACGCACGCAACCCGCGCTATGTCGAAACGATCCCGAAGCGCGGCTATCGCCTGATCGCGCCGGTCGGCCTTGCCACGCCGAGCGACGCCGCAGCCGGAGCCGCCGGGCCGTCCCGGCGCGCGGGCCTGCGCGTTCCTCTCATCGTGGCCCTGATGGCGGGCGCGGCGATGCTGGCCATTCTGGTCTGGACGCAGTTTCCCACCACGAAACCGTCGGCGAGCCCGACGGAACCCCGAGCTCTGCACGTCCATCCACCCGGCGACCTGTTGCGGGTTGGCGTGCGTTCCTTCCAGGGTTTCGGCGACGATGTGGCCAACGCATACCTCGCGCGCGGGATCGAGGAAACCGTGATCAACCGCCTCAGCGGTCGGCCGGATCTCGTCCTCATGCGCGCATCGGACGGCGCCGAGCCGATCGTCGACCTTGTCATCGAGGGATCGGTACGGGCGGTGGATGGCGCTCTGTCGGCGAGTTTTCGCATCCTCGACGCCCATGACGGCGCCATCCTCGCAAGCGAGGAGATCGCCCCGCCTGTGCACGAGCCGCTGGCACTGGAACAGGAAGTTGAACGAAAGATTCTCGGCGCGCTTGCCCGCGACCTGGAACGCGCTGGCCTGAACCAACGGGCGGCGGGTTACACCGACAGCACCGACGCCTTCGACCTCTTCCTGCAGGCACGGGCGGCGTTGCTGTTGCGCACCGCCGACGGCAATCGGCGCGCGCGGCGGCTCTATCGCGAATCCATCTCGCACGATCCGCGCTTCGCCCGCGCCTATGGCGGCCTGGCGCTGACCCTCGCTGCCGATTATCGCAACGGATGGGCCGAAGACCCGCAGTCCGCACTCGAGGATGCGCTCAGAATGGCGCAGACGGCGCTGCAGATAGCCCCGGACCTGCCCGAACAACACTGGGTCGTGGGTTACGTGCGCACCCAACAGCGCCGATTTCAGGAAGCGACCGAGGCGCTCACCGCGGCCTTGCGGCTTCAGCCCGAGTATGCCGACGCCTACGCCCTGCTCGGAGGAATCGCGACCTACGACGGGCGGCCGGAAGAGACGGTGCCGCTGTTGCGCAAGGCCATCCGGCTGCGGCCGCAAGCGGGGTATCTCTACTATCTTCTGCTGGGACGTGCCTATTACTTCATGGATCAATGCGATCAGGCGGAAATCAATCTCGGTGAAGCGCTTCATCGAAACGCGGAGAGCATCGAGGCGCATCTCTACCATGCTGCATGCCTCGTGCGCTCCGGCCACCTCGATGATGCCGAGTGGGAGCGAGAAGAAGTGAGCGCCGTGGCACCCGGCCTGACGCTACGGGAATTCTTCGCTTCCTACCCCTTGAACGCGGCCGATCGCATTCGTCGCCTGCAAGCGGATCTGGAGACTGCGGGATTCCGATAGCAACCCGTCAGA
>RFGD01000496.1 GCA_003696705.1 Alphaproteobacteria bacterium
ATTACGGACAACGGGGTCAGGGAGTTCCGACCAACGTGATGAAAATGCAGCGGTTTCGGGATTTCCGCGGGACGCACCGCACTCGGGTTGCATTGTCTCGAGAAAGGCAACAATCAGGCCGAAGCGCCCGTCATTGGTTGCCGTTCGATGCCTCGCGGGTGAAGACCGCGAAGGTGAAAGGCTGCAGGACACCCGAGGGCGTCAAATGCTCATGCCGAAGGCTGTCGACAAGCCGGAAACCGGGCCCCAGGGCCTTGGCGATTGATTGTGCATCGTGGCGCATCACCGGCAGCCCCGAACAGCGATCCGGGCCGTCCGGCGCGAAAGTGCCGATGATGACCCGGCTTCCCTCGGTGGTCGCCGCGCGAAGGGTTCGGGCATAGCGGGCTCGCTCGTCGGCCCTGGTCAGGAAGTGAAAGACCGCACGGTCGTGCCAGACTCCAAAGCGGCGCGCCGGTCGCCAGTTCAGAACATCCGCCACGACGAACTTTACCGGCGCGTCCGGGCCCAGACGCGCGCGCAAACGGTCAAGCGCCGAACCGGCGATGTCGAGCGCGGTGACGTCGCGAACACCGGCTGCGACCAGCGCCTCGGGAAGGCGGGACGCGCCGGCACCAACGTCGATCACGCCGCGCTCGAGCGCGGCGCCGGATGCCAGGATGAGCGAAAGGCTCGGTTCGGGCTCGGCCTGATACCAGGACACCTCGTCCGGTGCCTTGCTGGCGTGAACCTCCTCCCAATGCCCCTTTCGGCCGGTCATGCGGGACGCCTCTGGCCTGACAGTCGGCCCGGCGCGCGTGCGCGCTTTCCGGGCGGGATCTCGGTTTCGCAGCGTGCCGCCTCAAGCGTCTCGGCCGCAGTCTTGGGCGCAAGCGCCCGGAAGGCGTCGAACGTCGTCAGGAAGACCTGCCCCGTCAGATCGGCAAGGAAATGCGTCCGCTTCAGGCGGTCCATGACGGGGCCTTTGACTTCGGCAAGGTGGAAACGCAGGCCGCTGTCCCGAAGCCGGGTGTTGATGGCCTCGAGACTTTCGAGCGCCGAGGCGTCGATGGCGTTAACCGCCGATGCCACAAGCACCACGTGACGAAGCTGCGGGTTCTTCGAGACCTGGTCGATCACGAAATCCTCGAGATGGCGTGCGTTCGGGAAGTACAGGCTTTCGTCGACGCGAAACAGAAGCACGTTCGGCGCCGTGACGACCCGGTGTCGCAGGACATTTCGGAAATGCTCGGTCCCCGGCACCTGGCCCAGAATGGCGATGTGCGGCCGCGAGGTGCGATAGAGAAACAGAAGAAGCGAAACGCCGACGCCGGAGATGATGCCAAGCTCGACGCCGGCGATCAGCGTGACGCCGATCGTGGCACCCATTGCCGCGGCGTCGGCCCGCGAATAGCGCCAAGTGCGGCCCAGCGCGCCGAGATCGACAAGCGAAAGAACGGCCACGATGATCGTGGCGGCAAGGGTTGCCTTCGGCAGGTAGTAAAGGACCGGCGTCAGATAGAGCGCGGCCATCCCCATTCCGACGGCCGTGAAGGCGCCCGCCGCCGGCGTGCGGGCACCGGCCTCGAAGTTCACCACCGACCGCGCGAAGCCGCCCGTCACCGGAAAGCCGCCCGAGACGGCCGAGCTGATGTTCGCCGCGCCAAGCGCGACCAGTTCCTGGTCCGGATCGATGCGCTGGCGCCGCTTTGCGGCCAGCGTCTGGGCGACCGAGATCGTCTCGACATAGCCAACGATGCCGATAAGGGCCGCCGGTACGGCGATCGCCTTCCAGAGGCCCGGGTCAAGAGGAGGCAGCGACGGCGTGGGCAGCGCTGCGGGCACCGCGCCGACGATAGCGACCCCCGCATCGGCAAGGCCGAAGGCCCAGGTGACAAGGATGGTCGCCGCCACCGCGACCACCGGCGCACCGCGCGAGATGGCGTCGGCAAGGCGCGGCGCAAGGCCGAATCGCTCGGCGATGAGGCGGCGCATGTTCTTGCGCGACCAGAACAGGAAGGCGACGGCCGAGGCGCCGATGACAAGCGTTATCACATTGATTTCACGGGCGTGTTCGGCCAGCGACACGACAATCTCGAACAGGTTGTGCCCACCCGCCTTCACCCCGAGGATGTGGCGAAGCTGCGCGGCGGCAATGATGATGCCGGACGCGGTGATGAACCCCGAGATCACGGGGTGGCTCAGGAAATTCGCCAGAAAGCCGAGGCGCAGGATCCCCATCGCCAGAAGCATCATGCCTGACAGGAAGGCAAGCGCGATCGCGGCGCCAAGGTACTCGGGCGTTCCCTGTGCTGCGAATTCGCCGGCGGCGGCGGCGGTCATGAGCGAGGCCACGGCCACCGGGCCGACGGCGAGTGCGCGCGAGGTGCCGAACAGGGCGTAGACGACAAGAGGGGCCATCGAGGCGTAGAGCCCGACCTCGGGCGGCAAGCCCGCGAGGAGCGCATAGGCAAGCGACTGCGGAATCAGCATGATCGTCACGATCACCGCCGCCAGAAGGTCGTCTGCCAGTTCCTGTTTCCCGTAGGTCGGCGCCCATTCAAGGATGGGCAGATACTTTCGGATGCGCAACGCCTCGTCTCCGTTTCACGAGGGGGCGCCACAAGGGCCGCGCCCCCTCATTCTTCCTTGAAAATGTGCCCCTACTCGGCGGCCACCTTCGCGCAGGGCTGCGGGCGGGCCAGGGGTTCATGCCCGCGGAACATGAGCCGCCAGTACATCCAGGGCAGCGTCCGTTCCTTGAGGAGCCATGCGAGCCGCGAGGGGCGCGTGCCGTCGATGAACCACTTCGGGAAGCTCGGGACGAGCTTGCCGCCATAGGCAAACTCGGCCAGCACGATCTTTCCGCGTTCGACGGTCAGCGGGCACGAGCCGTAGCCGTCGTAGCAGACGCCGGGCTCGCGACCGTCGAGGTGGGCAATGACGTTTTCCGCCACGACCGGCGCCTGCTTGCGCACCGCGGCGGCGGTCTTGGCATTCGGCGTCGAGGTGCCGTCGCCAAGCCCCCAGACGTTCGCGTATTTCTTGTGCCGCAGCGTTCCCTGATCGACGTCGATCCATCCGCCCTCGCCGGCAAGGGGCGAGGCCTTGATGAAGTCGGGCGCCGTCTGTGGCGGCACCACATGGATCATGTCGAAAGGCTTTTGCACCTCGCGCGTCTCGTCGCCATCGACAACCTTGAAGGTCGCCACCTTCGCATCCCCGTCGATGGCAACAAGGTTGTGGTTGAAGGAAAGATCGATGCCGTATTTCTGGACGTATTCCATGAGCGCGGGCACGTAGGCGGCCACGCCAAAGAGGACCCCGCCGGCATTGCAGAACTCGACGTCGATGTCGCCAAGCCGGCCGTGCCGCATCCAGTAGTCGCACGAGAGATACATCGCCTTCTGCGGCGCGCCCGCGCATTTGATGGGCATCGGCGGCTGCGTGAACAGGGCCTTGCCGCCACGGAGTTCCTGCACGAGCTCGAACGTGTACGGGGCAAGGCCGTAGCCGTAGTTTGACGTGACGCCGTTGCGCCCCAGCGTCTCGGGAAGGCCCTTCACGGCGGCCCAGTCCAGCTTGAGCCCCGGGGCGGCGACCAGGACGTCGTAGGAGACGTGTTCTCCGTTGTCGAGGACGACCTCGTTCTCCTCGGGCAGGAAACCGGCCACGCCCTGCTGGATCCAGTTCGCCCCGGTGGGGATGACATCGCGCATCGGCCGACGCGTCTGCGACTTGTCGAAGACGCCGCCCCCGACCAGCGTCCAGCCCGGCTGATAGAAGTGCTCGTCGCGCGGCTCGATGATGGCGATGTCAAGCGACGGGCGACGGCGCAAGAGTGATGCGGCCGCCGCGATGCCGCCGGCCCCGCCGCCAACGATCACGATCTGATGGTGGCGCTTGCGAAGCGGGGCGTGACGGCCGGCGTGGCGCGCCTCGATCTCGGGCGCAAGGGCGG
>RFGD01000105.1 GCA_003696705.1 Alphaproteobacteria bacterium
ATTCGCCAGCCACGCCTACCCCGAGTTTCATCTGCTCATGCCGCTGTTTGTCTGCCGCAAATGGCAGGGCGTGCCCGCCCCGCGTGAGGGGCAGGAGCTCGCCTGGGTGGCGCCGCGCCGGCTTTCGGACTATCCGATGCCGCCGGCGGACCTGCCGCTGGTGCCGGTGTTGCGCGATCTCCTGTGACCTTCTCGCGCCGTGGCCAGCGTCAGGGTCCGCGCTGGCGCCCGCACCGGGGGGCCGACCATTTCGTCCCCGCCGGTTCCCTCCCCGAAGGTTTCAGATCCAGCCCTGAAGGTTGCGGCGGATCACGCCTTCGAGCGCGGCGACATGCGCGTCGTCGTCGTTGAGGCAGGGGATGTAGGTAAACGCCTCGCCGCCCGCCTCTTCGAAGCTTTCGCGAATCTCCTCGTTGATTTCCTCGAGCGTCTCGATGCAGTCGGCCGAGAAGGCCGGGGCGATGACCGCAATGCGCTTGCGGCCCGCCCTGGCCAGGCGGGCGACCTCCTCGACCGTATAGGGCTGGAGCCACTTCTCGGGGCCGAAGCGCGACTGGAAGGTGGTCACGATCTCGTCGCTCGACCAGCCGAGGCGTTCGGCAAGAAGGCGCGACGTCTTCTGGCATTGACAGTGATACGGGTCGCCGGCGTGAAGGTAGCGCTCGGGCAGGCCGTGATACGAGGCGACGAGGACGTCCGGGCGTGTCTCGAGCCCGGCATAGGCGCGCTCGACCGATGCCGCCAGCGCGTCGATATAGGCGGGATCGTCGAAATAGGGCGGCACCGTTCTTGCCGCAGGCTGCCAGCGTTCCTTCATCAGCGCGCGGAAGAACTGATCGTTCGCGGTCCCGGTCGTGGCGCCGGCGTATTGGGGGTAAAGCGGAAAGAACAGGATGCGGTCGCAGCCGCGTTCGACCATCTCGTGCACCTTGTCCGGGGTCGAGGGGTTGCCGTAGCGCATGCAGAAGTCGACGACGACGCGATCGCCCAGATCGTCAGAGAGGGCGGCGGCCAGCTTCTCGGTCTGGGCGCGCGTGATGGTCATGAGCGGGCTTTCGTTCCGCTCGTTGTTCCAGATCGACCGATAGGCGGCGCCCGAACGGAAAGGCCGCGTGCTGAGGATGACGAGCTGCAGAAGCGGTTGCCAGAGAAGCGGCGAGTAGTCGATCACCCGGCGGTCGGACAGAAACTCGGACAGGTAGCGCCGCATCGACCAGTAGTCGGTCGCGTCGGGCGTGCCGAGATTGGCTAGAAGGACCCCGATGCGCCCGAAGCGCACCGGCGGGTGGTCGGCGGGCGCATGGGTCGGCGCGTTCGGCTCTGGCTTGGTCATGAGGTTCCTTCCCGGTTGTCTTCGGTCGCGGTGCGCTGGGCATCGTCCGGGCCATATTCGGTGGTGCCCAGCGCATCCGCAAGGCGATGCGCCGCGGCGCCCGGCCGCAGCGGCTTCTGCTGGCTTTCGTGCGGGCACCAGCCGGCCAGGAAAAGCATCTCGAATATCGCGACCAGCCGGCCATCGGGATCGGCAAAGTGGCGACGGTAGATGTCCTCGGCGGCGGTCCAGAAACCGCGCGGCAGCGGCTGGCGGTGCCGCGCGGCCAGGACGTTCGTTTCGCCCATGTGCCGCAGGTCCCGGATCAGCCCCCGAAGCGATCCATAGGCGACCGTCTGCACCACGCTGTCGGCAACCGGAAGCGCAAAGCCCGCCCGTTGAAGAAGCTGCCCGGCGTCGCGGATGTCGGTCATCGGCGCGACGCGCGGGCTGAGACCGCCCAGCGTGGCGACCTCCCACTCGGCAAGCGTCGCGCGCAGCTCGGCCAGGGTGCGGCCGCCCGGAAGGACGCCAAGGAAGAGCCCGTCGGGCTTCAGGGCCCGGCGGGCCTGGACAAGCTGGCCGACAGGGTCATCCGCCCAGTGGAGCGCCATCGCATGCACGACAAGATCGTGGGCCCCGGGTTCGAGGTCCAGGGTCGGCCCGTCGGTCGTGACGCGGGCGCCGGGAAAGTGGGGGGCCCAGAGTTCGGGAAAGGGCGTGACGACGGCCGTTGACGTAAACCTTCTGTTAACCAGTTCGATCCTTTCCTTGACCTCGCCGATGGCGATGTCGTGCAGGAACGTCTCGGGTCCATGGCGCCGCGCCCGGGCGCGCCGCGCGCCGAGGGCAATGCGGTCTGTCAGCCTTGGGGCGCTCTGAGCCTTGCGGTTGGTCATCGCCTCGAACTTAGTGTGCGGATGCGTCGATGAAAACCGCGCTGGCAATGATCTTTCCGCATCGCTGTGCGGGTTGCGGAGCCGTCACCGAGACCGAGGGACTTTGCGCCCCTTGCTGGGCGGATGTGCCGTTCATCGCCGGGCTCTCGTGCGACAGGTGCGGCGCGCCGCTTCCGGGCGACGCCGCCGAGGCGCCGGCGCTGTGCGACCAGTGCCTTGACGCACCGCCCCCATGGGCGCGCGGTCGTGCCGCCGCCCGTTACGACGGGACGGCCAGGAAGCTGGTGCTTGCGTTGAAGCACGGGGACCGGACGGAACTTGCGCCGCTTCTGGGCGCGTGGCTTCGGCAGGCGGGCGACGAGCTTCTGGACGGCGACACGATCCTGGTGCCCGTACCCCTTCACTGGACCCGCCGCCTCCGCCGCGGGTTCAACCAGGCCGCCCTTCTTGCGCGCGAGGTCGCCCGCCGGAGCGGCGCAAGCGTCGCGTGGGAGGGGCTCGTGCGCGTCCGGCGCACGCCGCCGCAGGGGCGGCGCAGCCGAGAGGAACGCGCCGGGAATGTCGCGGGCGCCTTCCGCGCCGACCCGCGCTGGGCGCCGGTGCTGGCCGGTCGGCGCGTTGTTCTGGTCGATGACGTCCTGGCCTCGGGGTCGACGATGGCGGCGGCCGCCCGGGCGCTTTCTTCGGTCGGCCCGGAAGAAATATCGGTTCTGGCACTGGCGCGGGTTGCCGACGCACCCTAGATGGGTAGCCTTCTGAGCGGAAACGGCCGGAGCTTTGCAAGAGATGACCCGCATCGAGATCTATACGTCGCCGCTGTGCGGTTTCTGCCATCGTGCCAAGCGGCTTCTGTCGGCAAAGGGCGTTGCCTATTCGGAAATCGACGTCTCGCGCGATCCGGCGCGCCGGGCCGAGATGGTGCAGCGCGCGAATGGTCGGCGCACCGTGCCCCAGATCTTCATCGACGACGTGCACGTCGGTGGCTGCGATGATCTGATGGCAATGGATCGGACGGGCGCGCTCGATCGCCTTCTGGTGGGCTAGAACGCGTGCGGGTCGCCCTTCTGCAGATGACCTCGGGCGACAGGCCCGCCGAGAACGCGCACCGCGTTGCCGAGGCTGTCGCGCAGGCGGCCGAAGCCGGTTGTGACATCCTCGTGACGCCCGAGGTGACAAACTGCGTGTCTGCCGACCGCGCGCACCAGTCGCGCGTCCTTCAGACGGAAGACCGCGACCCCGTCCTGGCCGCGGCCCGTGCCGGGGCCCGCGCCCATGGCGTTTGGGTCTGCCTGGGGTCGCTGGCCTTGAAGCCCGGCGACGAGGGCGGCGACGGTCCGTCCGACGGGCGCTTCGTGAACCGTTCGATCCTTCTGGATCCGCACGGGCGGGTGCGGGCGCGCTACGACAAGATCCACATGTTCGACGTCGACATTTCGGCGTCCGAGCGGTTCCGCGAATCGGCATCGTTCCGGCCGGGACGGCAAGCCGTCGTCGCCCACACGCCGCTTGCCGCATTCGGCATGACGATCTGTTATGACCTGCGCTTCCCGCATCTTTACCGGACGCTGGCCAAGGCCGGGGCGGAAGTCCTTCTTGTGCCGGCTGCCTTCTCGCCCACGACCGGGCGGGCACATTGGGAGCCGCTTCTTCGCGCCCGCGCCATCGAGAACGGGGCCTTCGTGCTGGCCCCGGCCCAGACGGGCACCCATCCTGCCCACGCCGGCCGGGCCCGGCAGTCATACGGACACAGCCTTGTGGTGTCGCCCTGGGGCGAAGTTCGCCTTGACGGAGGGGTCGCGCCCGGGCTTTTCATTGCCGAACTCGACCTTGCCGAGGTCGCCGAGGCGCGACGAAGGGTCCCATCGCTTGTCCACGACCAACCGTTTTCCCTGAGCCCATGACAGAGCGTGACGAAAAGGCGATGGCCATCTCGCTGTTCAGCGAGATCCTGGTCGTCGATCAGCTGGCGCGGCAGCGGCTGTCGAAGGCGCTGCCTTCGGGGATGGAAATCAGCCATTTTGCCGTGCTCAATCACCTTGCCCACGTCCGCACCGAGCGCACGCCGGCGCAGCTTGCCCGGATCTTCCACGTCACGCGCGGGGCCATGTCCAACACGCTCTCGAGGCTCGAGGTGGCGGGCCATATCCACATCCGGCCTGACTGGGACGATGCGCGGCGCAAGTGGGTGGCGATCTCGCCGGCGGGGCTGGCGGCGCGCGACGCGGCCCTTGCCTCGCTCATGCCGGTGATCGAGGAGGTCGTCCGCGCCGTGGGGCCCGAGAAGGTGCGGGCTGTCCTGCCGGTCCTCAGAGAGATCCGGTTGCGGCTCGATCAGGTCGAGGCGCCGGCGTAGGAAAGAAGCGTGACGGTGCTGTCGCCATAGCGCCGGCGATCCAGAAGCGAAAAGCCCTGCGGCGGCTCCTTCGGCGTCGCCTCTTCCCAGACGATCACGGCGCCCGGGGCCAGCCA
>RFGD01000497.1 GCA_003696705.1 Alphaproteobacteria bacterium
AAGGCAGACGGGGACATCGGCACCAAGCGACAGGATGACCTCGGACGACGGCAGGGGCACCCCCCACAGCTTCGAAAGAAGGCGCAGCGCCGCTGCGGCATCGCTCGAGCCGCCGCCGATGCCCGCCGCGGCCGGAAGCTCTTTCCAGAGCGTGATCCGGGCGCCACGGTCCGGCGCCAGCGCGCGCGCGGCCCGAAGGACCAGGTTCCCTGGCCCCGCGGGCACCCCGGCCGCCTCGGGGCCTTCCACGGAAAGTTCCAGCGATGGCGCCGCTTCGGCGCGAAGGCGGTCGCCGACGTCCGCGAAAGCGACCAGGCTGTCGAGAAGGTGATAGCCATCGGCCCGCCGACCGGTCACGGCCAGCGCCAGGTTCACCTTCGCGGCCGCGAAGGCTTCAGCCGCCATTGGCTTCCTCGGCAAGGACCTGGTCGAGCCCGACCTCGAGCTTGCGGCTGATCCGCTTTGCCTCGTCCGGCTCCGGTCCGAAGGACAGGGCCCGGCGCCACTGAAAGCGCGCTTCGCGCTTGCGTCCGACCATCCAGTAGATGTCGCCCAGGTGGTCGTTCAGGATCGGATCCGACGGCAGAAGCTCGGTCGCGCGTTCCATGGGCTCGACCGCCTCGTCGTAGCGGCCAAGCTTGAAATAGGCCCATGCGAGCGAATCGAGGATGTATCCGTCGTCGGGCCGGCCCGCGACGGCGCGCTTTATCATCTCGAGCGCCTCGTCCAGCTTTTCGCCGCGTTCGATCAGCGAGTATCCAAGGTAGTTGAGGACGCTTGGCTGGTCGGGATTGAGTTCGAGCGCCTTGCGGAAGTCGGCCTCGGCCGCTTCCCATTTTCCCTGGCGTTCGCGCGCGATGGCCCGGGCGTAGAAGAGCGACCAGTCCCGCGTCTCGATCCGGGGCTTGGCGTCGATGGCGCGGCTGTAGGTTTCTTCCGCCTCGGCCCAGCGTTCAAGGCGTCGGTAGGCCGTGGCGAGCGCCGACAGGATGTCGGGATCGTTCGGGCGCGAGGCCACGAGCGACTTCAGAAGTTCAATGGCGTCGTCGTTTCGTTCGATCGCCATCAGGACCTCGGCGCGGCCGATGGCCGCTTCCGGGTAGGCCGGGTGGTCGACGGGGACGGTCGAATAGACGGCATCGGCCAGATCGTGTTGCCCTTCGGCCTCGAGGAGGTCGGCGGCAAGAAGGGCGGCGTCGACATGCCCCGGCCGCAGGTGGAGCGCCGCGCGGGCGTAGACAAGCGCATTGGTGTTCGTGGTTTCGCCGCTGACGGCGGCGGCGACGGTGAAGAACACTTCGGCGGCGCCTTCGCGCGGCCCGTTGACAAGGTCGTAGGGCGGCACTTCGCCCGACCGGATGCGGCG
>RFGD01000106.1 GCA_003696705.1 Alphaproteobacteria bacterium
CATGTGGCAGCGGTGATCTTCGGGGCGCTATGGTTCGTCCGGCCGTCGCGGGTCTGGCTCGGGCTGGGCGCGGCGGCGGCGGCGGTGACGGGCGCCATCGGGGTCTATCACGCCGGGGTCGAGCAGAAATGGTGGCAGGGGCCGACGACCTGCACATCCGGCTCGATCGAGGGGCTTTCCACCGACGCACTTCTTGACCGCATCATGAACGCGCCCGTCGTGCGCTGCGACGAAATTCCGTGGGAGCTCTTCTCGATCTCGATGGCGGGCTGGAACGCCATCCTGTCATTCGTGCTGGCCGGTCTGTGGATTCTGGCCCTCCGCCGCGATTGACCGGCCCCGCCGGGCGGCCGCCTTCCTTGTCGACAGAAGCAGGTTCGTCTCGGAGTTCTGAACCCCCTCCTGGCGGCGGATGCGAAAGATGACGTCGTCAAGCTGATCGAGGGTGTCCGTCGCCAGTTCGACCACCAGATCCCATTTCCCGTTCGTCGTGTGGAGCGCGGCCACCTCGGCCATGCCCTTGAGCCGCTGGATCACGCGTTCGGTGCCCCGCCCCTCGATCGCCAGCATCATCATCGCGCGGACGGGCGCGTCGGTGACGTCCGAGGGCGTGAGAACCGTGAACCCGGCGATGTCGCCCGCCGCCACCATGCGCTCGATACGCTTGCGCACCGTCGCGCGCGCAAGGCCCAGCCGCTGCGCCAGCTCCGAGACGCTGGCGCGGCCGTCCTGACGCAGCGCGGCCAGAAGCCGTTCATCCGTTTCGTCCATATCGGTCACTTTCAATTACCATATTGACATCTTCTCTTATCATATTGGCTATTTAGGCCTCTTCAAGTCGCCGCCAATCCGGCAAATCTGACAGGCAGACGGATTCGGACGAATTGCCATGACGGACACGAGAACCTGCATTCTGATCGGGGCGCCGGTCGACAGCGGTCAGCGGCGGGCGGGCTGCGTGATGGGCCCGGACGCGCTGCGCGTGGCCGGGCTGTCGGCGGCCGCGACCTCGCTTGGTCACCGGGTCGAGGATCGCGGCAACCTCGGGCCGGCACCGACCCGCCCGGCAAGGGGCCGGCCGGTCCTGAACGGCCTGGCGGAAACCGTCGCCTGGACCGAATCCATCGCGCCGGCCGCGGCTGCGGCAGCGGCCGACGGCTTTCCGATCTTTCTGGGCGGCGACCACAGCATTTCGCTCGGCTCGCTGGCGGGGATTGCCCGCCATGCCGAGACCATGGGGCGGCCCCTCTTCGTTCTGTGGCTCGATGCCCATTCGGATTTTCACACGCCCGAGACGACCGAATCGGGCAATCTTCACGGCACGCCGGTCGCCTATGCCGCCGGCCTTCCCGGCTTTGACGCCTTCCCGCCGTTCCCTGCGCCCGTGCCGGGCACGCGCATCGCCATGTTCGGGTTGCGCTCGATCGACCCGGCGGAACACAAGGCGCTTCACGACCACGGCGTTCGGGTCTTCGACATGCGCGCACTGGACGAAACCGGCATCGTCCGCCCCTTGCGCGAATTCCTGGCCGAGGTCGAGGCGGCGAACGGAATGCTCCATGTCTCGCTCGACGTCGATTTCCTCGACCCGGGCATCGCGCCGGCGGTGGGCACGACCGTGCCCGGCGGCGCCACGTTTCGTGAAGCGCATCTCGTCATGGAGCTTCTTCACGAGAGCGGCCTTGTGACGTCGCTCGACCTTGTCGAGCTCAACCCCTTCCTCGACGAGCGGGGCCGGACGGCCAAGCTGATGGTGGATCTGACGGCCTCGCTTCTGGGCCGCAAGATCTTCGACCGCCCCACCCGCTCGCACAACTGACCAACGCGAGTCCTGCCATGACCCAGCCTTCGGAACGCGCCCTTGTCCCCTTCGTCAGCGTCGAGAACATGATGCGGCTTGTGAACGCCCGCGGGATCGAGCGTGTCCTGCGCGAACTGACCGACGCGATCGAGGCCGACTTCCGGCGCTGGCCCGATTTCGACAAGACCCCGCGCGTGGCCGCCCATTCCCCGGTCGGCGTCATCGAACTCATGCCGACCTCGGACGGAAAATCCTACGGTTTCAAGTATGTGAACGGCCATCCGAAGAACCTGCGCGAAGGGCTTCAGACGGTCACCGCCTTCGGCGTCCTGTCGGATGTGGCAACGGGATATCCCGTCCTCCTTTCCGAAATGACGGTCCTGACGGCGCTGCGCACGGCGGCGACCTCGGCCATGGCGGCGCGCCATCTGGCGCCGAAGGGCGCGCGCAGCATGGCGCTGATCGGCAACGGTGCCCAGGCCGAGTTTCAGGCGCTGGCCTTCAAGGCCGTCTGCGGGATCGAGGAGATCCGCCTTTACGACATCGACCCCGCAGCGACCGCCAAGTGCCTTGAGAATCTGAAGGACACCGGCCTGAAGCTCGTCGGCTGCGAAAGCCCCGAAGCCGCCATCGAAGGGGCCCAGATCGTGACGACCGTCACGGCCGACAAGCGAAACGCCACGATCCTGACCGACAACATGGTCGGCGCCGGTATCCACATCAACGCCGTCGGCGGTGACTGCCCGGGAAAGACCGAGCTGCACCGCGACATCCTTCTGCGGTCGCGCATATTCGTCGAATACCCGCCGCAGACGCGCATCGAGGGCGAGATCCAGCAGCTCGACCCCGACCATCCCGTCACCGAGCTTTGGCAGGTGATTGCGGGGGCCCTGCCCGGCCGCCGCTCGGCCGCCGACATCACGCTGTTCGACAGCGTCGGCTTCGCCATCGAGGACTTCGCCGCGCTGCGTTACGTCCATGGCCTTCTGGACGGCGACGCGTTCTGCGAGCGGCTTGACCTCCTGGCCGATCCCGACGAGCCGCGCGATCTGTTCGGCATGCTTCGGCGGGCGGCGGCCTGAGCCGCGCCGACCTGCCGTCGCGCAGGGCCGGCCGCCGCCCCGCGCGGGCTAGTGCAGACGGATCTCTCCGACCACGTTGCGCCACTCGTTCGCGGCAATGAGCTTGCGATGGGTGAAGCGGACCGCGTGCAGCGGCCCCTCGATCTCGGACTGCCAGAACTCGATGAAACGGAACAGCCGCGGATAGTCCGGGGCCAGATCGTAGTCCTGCCAGACAAAGCTGTTCAGCACGTTCTGATAGTCCGGCATGCGATAGATGAACTCGGCCGTCGTCAGGCCATAGCCCTTCAGCAACAACTCGGTCTCCGAACCGGTCATGAGCCACCTCGAATATCGTTGTCCGCCGGCATTCGCGACGCCGACACGAAAAGGATGACAGTTGCAGATTAATTTTCAATGATTACATGTTGTTAGCACTCTCTCGCCGCCGGTGACAACGATTGGCCGGAGGCGCGGTTGCATACCACATCGGGGATGCGGTATACTTCCCGCAACAATATCTGGTCCCCCCAGCCAAGGGTTCAATCCAACGTGAACGACACTCCTGAAACCCCTGAATCGGAAGGGGAAACGCCCCCCGAGCGCGTCCCGTACGAGGGTCCGGTCATCTCGATCGAGGAGGAGATGCGCTCTTCCTACCTCGACTATGCGATGAGCGTCATCGTCAGCCGGGCGATCCCGGACCTGCGCGACGGTCTGAAGCCCGTCCACCGCCGGATCCTCTATGCCATGCACGAGACCGGCAACACCTGGGACAAGCCGTATCGCAAGTCGGCGCGGCCCGTCGGGGACGTCATGGGGAAATACCACCCCCACGGCGACGCCGCGATCTACGACGCGCTCGTGCGCATGGCGCAGCCCTTTTCGATGTCGCTGCCCCTTCTCGACGGGCAGGGCAACTTCGGCTCGATGGACGGCGACAGCCCCGCCGCCATGCGCTACACGGAAGTGCGTCTGGCCAAGCCGGCCGGTGCCCTTCTTGCCGACATCGACAAGGACACGGTCGACTTCCAGCCTAACTATGACGGCAAGGACCTCGAGCCCGTCGTCCTGCCGGCGCGCTTTCCCAACATGCTGGTCAACGGGGCCGGCGGCATCGCCGTCGGCATGGCGACCAACATCCCGCCCCACAACCTGGGCGAGGTGATCGACGCGACCGTCGCGCTGATCGAGCAACCCGACCTGTCGTCGGAGGCGCTCATGCGCTACGTGCCGGCGCCCGACTTCCCGACGGGCGGCATCATCCTTGGCCGGTCGGGGGCGCGGAAGGCCTATACCGAGGGGCGCGGCAGCGTCGTCGTGCGGGCCCGCACCCGGGTCGAGGAAATCCGCAAGGACCGTTTCGCCATCATCGTCGACGAGATCCCCTATCAGGTGAACAAGGCGGCGATGATCGAGAAGATCGCCGAAATGGTCCGCGACAAGAAGATCGAGGGCATTGCCCACATCCAGGACGAATCGGACCGCGTCGGCGTGCGGGTGGTCATCGAGCTCAAGCGCGACGCCACGCCCGAGGTGGTGCTGAACCAGCTCTACCGGTTCACGCCGATGCAGACGAGCTTCGGGTGCAACATGCTGGCGCTGAACGGCGGGCGCCCGGAACAGCTGACGCTGCGCGACTTCCTGACGAACTTCATCGCCTTCCGCGAAGAGGTCGTCTCTCGGCGCACGGCCTTCGAGCTTCGCAAGGCGCGTGAACGCAGCCACGTCCTTTGCGGGCTGGCTGTCGCCGTCTCGAACGTCGACGAGGTGGTGCAGACGATCCGCGCTTCGGCCGACCCTGCCGAGGCCCGCGAACGGCTCATGTCCCGGCGCTGGCCGGCGGCCGACATTGCCGAATACATCCAGCTTATCGACGACCCGACCCACCGGATGAACGACGACGGGACCTACAACCTGTCCGAGACGCAGGCCCGCGCCATTCTGGACCTGCGGCTGCAACGGCTGACGGCCATGGGCGTGAAGGAAGTCACCGATGAGCTTCAGTCGCTGGCCGACGCCATTCGCGACTATCTCGACATCCTGCGCTCTCGCGAGCGGATCATGGCCATCATCACCGAGGAACTTCTGGCCGTGAAGGCCGAGTTCGCCGTGCCCCGCCGCACCGAGATCGTCGAGGACGAGGGCGATTTCGACATCGAGGATCTGATCGAGCGCGAGGACATGGTCGTGACCGTCACCCAGGGCGGCTACATCAAGCGCACGCCGCTTGCCGAATACCGGGCCCAGCACCGGGGCGGCAAGGGGCTGGCCGGCATGTCGACCAAGGAAGACGACGTCGTGACCACGCTCTTCGTGGCCGACACGCATACGCCGCTTCTCTTCTTCACGACCGACGGCATGGTCTACAAGCTCAAGACCTGGCGCCTGCCGCCGGGGGGGCGCAACGCACGCGGCAAGGCGATCATCAATATCCTGCCCATCGCGCAGGGGGTCTCGGTCGCCGCGATCATGCCGGTCGACGCCCCCGAGGAAGAATGGGAGAACCTGCAGATCGTGTTCGCCACCAGCTCGGGCGACGTGCGGCGCAACCGCCTTTCCGATTTCACCAACGTGAAGTCGAACGGCAAGATCGCCATGAAGCTGCCCGAAGGCGTCGAGCTGGTGAACGCCCGCATCTGCACCGAGGACGACGATGTCCTTCTGGTGACGGCGAAGGGACGGGCCATCCGCTTCCCGACGACGGATGTGCGGGTCTTCAAGGGGCGCGATTCGACCGGCGTGCGCGGTATCCGCCTTGCGCCGGGCGATCGCGTCGTCTCGATGGCCACGCTTCGCCACTTCGAGGCCACGGCCGAGGAGCGCGCCGCCTATCTGAAGATGCGCCGCGCCGTCGAAGGCGCCCTTGAAGAGCCGAGCGAGGATGAGGAAGCCGTCGCCGATGTCGCCCTCTCGCCCGAGCGCTATGCGGAAATGTCGGCGGCCGAGGAACTCATCCTGACGATCACCGAGCGCGGCCTCGGCAAGCTGTCGTCGAGCCACGACTACCCGGTCCGTGGCCGCGGCGGCCAAGGCGTCATGGCCATCGACAAGGGCCTGCGCGGCGGCGAACTGGTCGCGGCCTTCCCGGTCGAACTTGACGACCAGATCATGCTCGTCACCTCGACGGGCAAGGCCATCCGCTGTCCCGTGGCCGACATCTCGTTCCGCTCGCGCAGCGCCGGCGGCGTGAAGGTCCTGGACGTCGCACCGGGCGAGACGGTCGTCTCGGTCGCGCGCATCGCCGAACAGGCCGACAGCGCCCCCGCCGCCGAGGACTGA
>RFGD01000107.1 GCA_003696705.1 Alphaproteobacteria bacterium
CTGAATACCCGGAACCCCGGAACCGACAAACCTCTAGACCCCTTCACCGCCACCAATACAGGGCCAGTCACCCAACCCCGACAAGTCCAGAAGAACCCAAAACACGACCAAGTATCCCGATCCCCCGAGAAATCCCCGAAGACCGGATCGACGAATACGCAAGACGATAACGGTCAGAAGGTACTTCAACACCGGAAATGACGAAGGGGCCCGCCGATGCGAGCCCCTTCGGAACCTGTCGTGTCGAACCGCTCAGCGCTTCGAGAACTGGAAGCTGCGGCGTGCCTTGCGCTTGCCGTATTTCTTCCGCTCGACCACGCGGGCGTCGCGGGTAAGGAAGCCGGCCGCCTTGAGCGCCGGGCGCAGCGACGGATCGTAGAACTGCAGCGCCCGCGAGATGCCGTGCTTGACGGCGCCCGCCTGGCCCGACAGCCCGCCACCCTTGACGGTGGCCATGACGTCGAACTGGTCGACGACCCCGGCAACCTGGAAGGGCTGGCGAAGGATCATCTGCAGCACGGGCCGCGCGAAATATTTCGAGATGTCGCGGCCGTTGATCGTCACGCGACCCGAGCCGGGCTTGATCCAGACGCGGGCGACCGCGTCCTTCCGCTTGCCCGTCGCGTAGGCGCGGCCGAGCGCGTCGCGCACCGGCTCGCGCGGGGTGGTTTCGGCGCTGGCCGCGGCCTCGGCGCCGACGGCTTCCTGCAGCTCCTCGAGCGACTTGATTTCTTCGGCCATGGTCAGCTCCGGGTGTTCTTCTTGTTCATCGACTTGACGTCGAGCACTTCGGGCTTCTGCGCCTCGTGGGGGTGCTCGGCGCCCGCATAGACGCGCAGGTTGGTCATCTGCCTGCGGCTGAGGCGGTTCTTCGGCAGCATGCGCTGCACGGCCTTCATCACGACGCGCTCGGGGTGCTCTTCCAGCACTTGGCCGGCCGTGCGCGACTTGATGCCGCCCGGATAGCCCGTGTGCCAGTGATAGACCTTGTCGGCCCGCTTGTTGCCCGTCAGCTGCACCTTGTCGGCGTTGATGACGATGACATGGTCACCCATGTCCATGTGCGGCGTGAAGGTCGGCTTGTGCTTGCCGCGAAGGCGGTTCGCGACGATCGCGGCGAGGCGGCCCAGAACGACGCCCTCGGCGTCGATCAGGACCCACTTCTTCTCGATGTCGGCCGGTGTGGCGGTGTAGGTTTTCATCTCATTGACCTTGTCGGCTTCGATTCATTGCGGCAGACGGGAACCGGCCCGCCGCGGATGGCGCCCCTTTTACTTGAGCCTGCGCGAAGGTCAAGACACATTGCTTGAGGAAATTTCTTTTGTTTCAATGGGTTATGATTTAGGTATCATTTTACCCCATATTTTCCCCATCCCTGACGGCGGTTCCGGGCATTAAAGCCGGGAAGCGCGAAAAAGGGGTTGCACGAATCCGGAAAGTTCCGTATCCGCCCCGGCACACGAGGGACCGATCCCAACCCGGCACGCCGGGGGGCGCTAAGGAACCTCTGGATTAGTCTACTGGTAAGAAGGGGAGCGTCGCCATGTCGAACGCCAACCTCTTCCAACTGGGGATCGGTCTGGAGACTGGCGCCCACGCGGAAGAACAAACTCGTGGCAAGTCCACGCATGAAGACGCGGCCAACGCGGAGTGCGGCCTCAAGGTCGTCGCCGGGCGCGACGTCCTGGATGAAACGCGCGACGATCATTTCATTCGCCGCGACGGGCGGGTCTTTGCCGGCACCCACCTCATCATCGAGGTGGTCAACGGCGAGGGCCTCGATGACGAGGAACGCATCCAGAAGGCCTTCCGCGACTGCGTGGACGAATGCGGCGCAACGCTCTTGCACATACACACGCACAAGTTCACGCCCCAGGGCGTCTCGGGCGTGGCGGTGCTGGCCGAAAGCCACATCTCGGTCCACACCTGGCCCGAGATCGGCTATGGCGCCTTCGACGTGTTCATGTGCGGCGACGCCCAGCCGTGGAAGGCGGTCGATGTGCTCAAGGCCGCCTTCGGCACCGAGGACGTGCGCGTGACCGAGATCCTGCGCGGCGACGGAATCGTGGCCGAGGCGGGGGTCTCCTGATGGTCGACTGGTTCACGGAAACGCTGCACCCGCATTTTCGCCAACAGCTTTCGATCGACCGGCTGCTCTATGACAGCCGGACGACGCATCAGCGCATCCAGGTGTTCGAAAATGGCACTTTCGGCCGGGTAATGACCCTTGATGGGGTCGTTCAGGTGACGGAAAATGACAATTTCATCTACCATGAAATGATGTCGCACGTCCCCATCCTGGCCCATGGCGCGGCGCGCGAGGTGCTGATCGTCGGCGGCGGCGACGGCGGCATGGCGCGCGAAGTGCTCAAGCACCGGAACGTTCGGCGTGTGACCATGGTCGAGATCGACGCCGGCGTGGTCGAGTTCTGCAAGGAATACCTTCCCGGCATTTCCGCCGGGGCCTTCGACGATCCGCGCCTTGAACTGGTGATTGCCGACGGGGCCGCCTTCGTGGCCGAGACCGAGCGCAGGTTCGACGTCGTCATCGTCGATTCGACCGACCCCATCGGCCCCGGAGAGGTCTTGTTCACCGACACCTTCTATGGCCGGGCGAAGCGGTGCCTGAACCCGGGCGGGATCATCGTTACGCAGAACGGCGTCCCCTTCCTGCAGGGCGACGAGCTGACGAACACGATGCGCGCCTTCAAGGCCCTCTTTGCCGACTGGACCTGCTACATGGCGACCATCCCCACCTATGCCGGCGGGCCGATGGCCTTTGGCTGGGGGACCGACGGCGACGCCCGCGCGGTCGACATGGCGACGCTGCGTCAGAGGTTCGAGGACGCCGGCATAAAGACGGACTATTACACGCCCGAGGTGCACGCCGGCGCCTTCGCCCTGCCGGGTTACATTACGCGCCTCTTGCCCTGAGCGGGGCAGCGCCCCTTCGGGCTCAGGCCTTGGGGGCATCCCGGCGGGCGGGCGGGATCGAATAGGTGAGGCTCGCCCGCGCCACCGGCCCCGGAACCCCCTCCTGGTGCATCAAGACGTCGCCGACCACCAGAACGCGTCCAAGCTTCAGGATCCGGCCCTCGGCGTCCACGGGGCCCGGGCGGGGCTTGCGCATGAAATC
>RFGD01000498.1 GCA_003696705.1 Alphaproteobacteria bacterium
CGGCGCCCGGCCTGCGCCGGGGCCTCAGCCGCCCAGCGCCTGGCCGACGTCAAACCGCCCGATATTTCCAAGAAGCTGGCGGATGAACGAGATGCCCTTGATGTTGCTTTCGGTCACGCGGCGCGAAAGCGTGATGACGCGCCCGTCGGCAAGGGTGAACCGCTCGATGTTGGCCACGCGCCCCTCGGCGTCGAACGAGATCGCGACGACCTGGCGGTCGACCTCTTCCGGCGCGCGCATGCCGAAATGGCGAAAGCGGCTGCCGACATAGTACCAGGCCCGGTCGCGAAGGACCCCTTCGGTGGACGGACGGCCGATCGTTTCGGCCACGGTGTCGCGCGTATCGACGCCGACCGTGATCTTCTGCAATTCGTCCTCGGGCGGGACGTAGCCGTGATTGCGATAGACCGACGCGCAGGCGGCGACCGAGACAATCGCAATGAGGGAAAGCGCAAGGCGAAGTCCTCGTCCCAGTTTGCCCGCCATCCCGTTCCCCTTGCCTTCATGCGCTCCAGTGCCTATCCGCTTACATAACGGAACCGGGGCATTCAAGAAACTTGCGTCGCGCCATGCCAGCCCGGCACGGCGCCCCGCCCCGCAACACACGGACCGAATCCATGAGCGACCAGAACAGGACAGGCGGCCCCGGGCGCACCCCGCCCCTGCGTCTCGACCAGCTGCCGCCGCACCGGGACACCGAGTTCGACATCCGCCCGGATGCCGAGGCGCGCGCCGCCATCGCGCGCACCCTCGGCGCCGAGCGCGTGCGGAAGCTGCGCTTCTCGGGCCGGCTCCACCCCTTCGGCCAGGGCGACTGGGCGCTGGAAGGCCACCTGGGCGCGACGGTGGTCCAGCCCTGCGTCGTCACGCTCGAACCCGTGGTGACGCGCATCGACCTGCCCGTGGAGCGCCGCTACGTCGCCGACCTGGCCGAGCCGTCTGGCGAAGAGGTCGAGATGCCCGAGGACGTGACGGTCGAACCCCTGCCACGCCGGCTCGACCTCGAGGAGGTGATGGTCGAGGAACTGGCCCTTGCCCTGCCCGACTATCCGCGCGCCGAGGGCGTCGAACCGGCGGATGTGGTCGCAGCCCCACCGGGCGCGGAACCGATCGACGAAGGCGGCGAAAAGCCGCTTGCCGGCCTTGCGGCGCTGCGCGATCGTCTAGGGAAAGGCGACTGACCGCGCAGCCGCCCCCGCGCACGCAGAAAAACAGTTGCATCCGTTCAGAATCGCAGTATGTTCCCGGCCTCGCCTGCAGATACCGAAATTGCGGCTCTGACTCCCTTCGGAACGGGCCGGGCGGGCCGCATGGCATAGACAGAACACCAGGGGCCGGGCCCCGAAGCACCGAGGTTGAAACATGGCTGTCCCTCAGAACAAAGTTACGCGGTCGCGTCGGAACATGCGTCGTGCGCACGATGCGCTGGTGCCGGGCAACCCGGCCGAATGCCCGAACTGCGGCGAGCTGAAGCGCCCGCACCACGTCTGCGGTGCCTGCGGCCATTATGACGACCGCGAGATCGTGGCGGTCGCGGCCGAGGTCGACATCGACGAGGACGCGGCCTGACAAGCCGTCCCGCCGCATGACGCCGGCCGAACAAGACCAGAGGATCCCTGACGGCATCCGCGATGTGATCTCGATCGACGCCATGGGCGGCGACCGGGGACCCGGTGCGGTCGTCGCGGGGATGGCGCGTTCGGCCGCGCAATACCCCGACATCCGCTTCATCCTGCACGGCGACGGCCCGACGCTGGAACGGCTCGTGCGCCGCAAGCGCGCGCTGGCCGGCCGGGTCGAGATCCGGCACGCCGAGCGCATCGTCGAGATGTCCGACAAGCCGAGCCAGGTGATGCGCAACGGTCGCGGCACCTCGATGTGGTCCGCGGTCGAGGTCGTGCGCGACGGCGAGGCTGCGGCCTGCGTCTCTTGCGGGAACACGGGTGCGCTCATGGCCGTGTCGATGCTGGTCCTGCGCAAGATGCCGGGCGTCAACCGTCCGGCCATTGCCATTCTCTGGCCCTCGCTTGGCCCGGTGGGCTTCAACGTCATGCTCGACGTCGGGGCCGACATCCGCGCGGACGCCGTCGATCTGGTGCGCTATGCGCTCATGGGAAGCTCATACGCCCGCAACGGCCTTGGCATCGCGACGCCGCGCGTCGGCCTTCTGAACGTCGGCACCGAAGAGCACAAGGGCCGCCCCGAACTGCGCGAAGCGCATGAATCCATGGGCGACGCCGCGGCCGCCGGTGACTTCGACTACGTCGGCTTCGTCGAGGGCGGCGA
>RFGD01000499.1 GCA_003696705.1 Alphaproteobacteria bacterium
CGCGGGTTCAGAAGGCCGCGGTCATCGTGCTGGCCGTGCAACTCGACCAGCGTTGCCGAGAGCGACCGCAGCACTTCCGTCGAGACGCGGCGGTCATTCACCCAGGCCTGTTTTCGCCCGTCCGCCCGGGCCTGGCGCCGCAGGATCAGCTCGTCATCCGCGCCAAGGCCGGCCTCGGCCAGGATGGCGCGCGCCGGATGGGCTTCCGACAGCGTGAAGACGGCCTCCACCTCGGCCGTGTCGGCACCGGCGCGCACGACATCGGCCCGCCCACGCCAGCCAAGGGCCAGCCCCAGGGCGTCAAGAAGGATGGACTTGCCCGCCCCCGTCTCTCCGGTCAGCACGTTGAGACCCGGCCCGAATTCCAGCGAGAGCCGGTCGATGATGAGCATGTCGCGGATATCAAGCCCGCGGAGCATTCAGGTTCCTGTCAGAGCCATTTGCCTTGGACACTGCGGCGATAGATGTCGGCGATCCAGCCGGTTGCCTTCGGCGCCGGTTTGAGCCCCCGGCCCTGCAGCAGGTCATAGGCATCCTGATACCACACCGAAGACTGGAAGTTGTAGCCAAGGATCGCCGCCGCCGTCTGTGCCTCCTTCTCCAGCCCGAGCGAAAGGTAGGCCTCGACAAGGCGATAGAGCGCCTCGGGCGTCTGCGTCGTCGTCTCGAAATCCTCGACCACTGCGCGGAAGCGGTTGATGGCCGCCGCGTAGTGGCCGCGCTTCAGATAGTAGCGGCCGACCTCCATCTCCTTCGCGGCCAGCTGGTCGAAGGCCATGTCGAATTTCAGCATCGCCGACCGCGCATAGTCGCTGTCGGGATAGCGCTCGATCACCGTGCGCAGCGCCTGCAGGGCCTGGTAGGTCACGCCCTGGTCGCGGCCGACGTCGTCGATCTGGTCGTAGTAGGAAAGCGCCAGAAGATACTGGGCATAGGCCGCGTCCTCGTCGGCCGGATAGAAGTCGATGTAGCGCTGCGCGGCGGCGCGCGCGTTCTCGTAGTCCTTTGCCTTGTGATAGGCGAACGCCGTCATGATGAGCGCACGCTTGGCCCACTCGGAATAGGGGTAGAGCCGCTCGATCTCGGCGAAGGTGGTTGCGGCGTCCTTCTCGCGGCCGGCGGCAAGCTGTTCCTCGCCGCGAAGGTAGATCTCTTGCGGCGTCAGCGTATCCATCGCCGGTTCCCGGCGGCCGCAACCGGCCAGCGCCGCCGCCACGGCAATGACGCCGAAGAGATGAACCAGCCGCTTGTCCCGCCTCATCTGCCGACTACCCCGCTACCCCGTTGAAGCGCATCGCATGACGCGGAACCGGTGTTCACCGGTCCCAAGGCCCTCGTAGCACAGAAAATTCGGAGGAAAAACGGCATTCGCCGTCAGGCGACGGCGGCAAGGTCGTCGGCCGAGACCCCGGCCCCCGGCAGGATGCGCCGCGTCTCGGGCGTGCAACTCGCGATGACGTAGGCGTCGGGCGTCGCGAAAAGCTTGCGAAGGAGCATGTTCGTCATGGCGTGCCCGGCCCGGTGGCCGACGTATCGGCCGATGAGGGGGGCGCCAGCGAGGGCGAGGTCCCCGAAGGCGTCGAGCATCTTGTGGCGCACGGCCTCGTCGCGGCGGCGAAGCCCGCCCGGCGTCAGTACGCGCGCGTCATCGACGACCACGGCATTCGTCAGCGAACCGCCGCGCACGAGCCCCTGGGCGCGCATCCGCTCGACGTCGTCGAAGCGGCAGAAGGTGCGACAGTCCGAGAGTTCCCGGATGAAGGCGCCGTTCGACAGGTCCAGTTCGGCCTCCTGCCGCCCGATCGCGCGGTCGGGAAAATCGATCGAGAAGGCGATCTCGAGCCGGTCGGACGGCTCAAGGCGGGCCCATGCCTCGCCCCGCGACACCTCGACCGTGTCGGTGACGCGCAGGACATGCAGCGGTTCCGGCAGCTCGACGAGGCCGCGCGAAAGAAAGGCGCGGACGAATTCGGCCGCGCTGCCGTCGAGGATCGGCACCTCGGGCCCGTCAATCTCGACCAGCGCGTTGTGGATGCCACAGCCGGCAAGCGCCGCCACGAGATGTTCGATGGTCGAGACGGACACCCCGTCGGCGTTGACGACCCGCGTGCAAAGCGGCACCTGCTCGACGACGTCCCACCGGGCGGCCACCATGGGATCGGCGTCAGTCACATCCATGCGGCGGAACCAGATCCCCTGCCCGACCTGCGCCGGTCGCACCGTCATCACCACGTCTCTGCCCGAATGAAGGCCCTGACCGTGGAACCTGGCGCTTGACTTGATGGTCGTCTGCACGGGTCACCAGATGGTTGCCGACGGCCCTTTGCCGCCGCCAACCGAGCTAGGGCATGGCGCCGGATTCCTCAACTCAAAGGATGTTACCGGTTGAAACACATGCCGGCGCGGCCTGCGATTGCCGTCGCGGGCGGCCCTCTTCGCGTCCGGTTACGACAGTCCGCGGCGAGACCTCCGCCAAAGGAAAAGGGGGGCCGGAGCCCCCCTCTCCGGGTCCTCCAGACCCCGCGCGTGTCAGTTGGCCTGACGCCGCAGGAACGCCGGGATCTCGATCCGCTCGCGCTCGGGGTCGTGCACATCCTCGGGCTCGGGGGCCGGGGCGTGACGCTCGGCACCGGTCGCCGGCCGGCCGGCCTCGGGAGCGTGGCCCGTCATCCGATTGATGAGCGAGTTGATCCCGAAGCGCGTCCGGCCACGATCATCGCCACCGATGGGCGGGATCGGCCGGCGTTCCGCCGGGGCTTCGGGCCGCGCGGTCCCCGCGGGCCGGTTCTCGACGGCGCGCTTCAGCCGCGCCAGCGTCTCGGGGCTCGGCGTCCCGGCAGGCTGCGGCCGCGGTGCGACGAAATCGGCGGCGCTCGGCGCCTCGGCTTCGGGCGTATAGGCGGGCGGCGGCACATCGTCATCGACGACTTCCGGGTCGTCGAAGCGATCGGCGTCAGCCTCGAAACCGGGGAAGAGGGACGGCTCTTCGGCGGCTTCCTGCACCTCTGGTGCGGCGCGCTCGACCGGCGCATCGGCCGCCGGCGCAGCGTCAGCTGCCGCGGGCGCCTCGGCGGCGGGCTTCGACAGGGGCTCGGCCATGCGGCGGCGCGGAATGGGCGTATCCTCGGCCTTGTCGGCGGCATCGATGCCGGTCGCGACGACCGAGACGCGCATGGCGCCCTCCATCTCGGGGTCGAGCGTCGAGCCGACGATGATGTTCGCGTCCGGATCCACCTCTTCGCGAATGCGGTTCGCGGCCTCGTCGAGCTCGAAGAGCGTGAGGTCGTAGCCACCCGTGATGTTGATGAGCACGCCCTTCGCCCCGCGCAGGCTGACCTCGTCCAGAAGCGGGTTCGCGATGGCCTTCTCGGCGGCCTGGGTGGCGCGGTCCTCGCCGGTGGCCTCGCCCGTGCCCATCATGGCCTTGCCCATCTCGTCCATCACCGCGCGGACATCGGCGAAGTCGAGGTTGATGAGGCCCGGGCGAACCATGAGGTCGGTGACGCCCTTGACGCCCTGATAGAGGACATCGTCGGCCATCGAGAACGCTTCGGTGAAGGTCGTCTTCTCGTTGGCGAGGCGGAACAGGTTCTGGTTCGGGATGATGATGAGCGTGTCGACGACCTTCTGAAGCGCCTCGACCCCTTCCTCGGCCTGGCGCATGCGCTTGGCGCCTTCGAACTGGAAAGGCTTGGTGACGACGCCCACCGTCAGCACCCCGAGCTCGCGCGCGGCCTGGGCGATGATCGGCGCGGCGCCGGTGCCGGTGCCGCCGCCCATGCCGGCGGTGATGAAGCACATGTGCGCGCCGGCCAGATGATCGACGATCTCCTCGATCGTCTCTTCCGCGGCGGCGGCGCCGACCTGCGGCCGCGCGCCCGCCCCAAGACCTTCGGTCACGCGCACGCCAAGCTGAATGCGGTTCGGCGCCCGACTTTGCTGAAGTGCCTGGGCGTCGGTGTTCGCGACCACGAACTCGACCCCTTCGAGGTTCTTTTCGATCATGTTGTTGACGGCATTGCCGCCGGCACCGCCCACCCCGAAGACCGTGATCCGCGGCTTCAGTTCATGGGTTTCGGGCATCTGCAAGTTGAGTGTCATGGTTCCGTCCGCCTGTAATTACTCGTGCGCCTCGGGCCGCCCCGGCATCTTCCAATGATTCATTATCGTAGCTTCCGCGACCGCGAAGGTCACGGAAAAACTGGCCGGTTGCCACCAAATATGGGGTTTTGGTGGCGAACGTTGGGCGGTATCTTGCCGATTGTTCCAGATATTGCGTGTCACCAGTTCTCCCTGAACCATTTGAGGGCGCGGCGCAGGGACCGGGCGGGATAACGCTCGGTCGGCAACTCGAAGTCCCACCACTCGTCCTGCGGGTAGGCCGCGAACAGGCAAAGACCGACGATGGACGAGAACGCGGGCCCCGTGGCCGCTTGCGGAAGGCCCTGCACCCTGAGCGGCCGGCCGAGGCGGACATAAGGGCCAAGAATACGCTCGGCGAGGCTTTCGATGCCCGGGATCTGGCTTGCACCGCCGGTCAACACGATGCGTTGAGACGGAAGATGCTCGAAGCCGGCCGCGTCCAGACTTGCGCGCACCTCCTCAAGGATTTCCTCGACCCGGGGGCGCATGACGCCGATCAGCTCGGTCCGGCTGATGGTGCGCCGCTCGGCCCCTGGCTCGTCGGCCTCGTCGATGGCGATGAAATCGCGGTCGTCCTGTCCCGTGGCCACGACGCCGCCGTTGACGGCCTTGATCCGTTCGGCCAGCGCCCGGCTGGTGCGAAAGCCCGAGGCGATGTCGCCCGTCACGTGGTCGCCACCCATGCGCACGCTGTCGACATAGATCATGTGCTTCTTGAGGAAGATCGACACACCGGTGGCGCCGCCGCCCATGTCGACACAGGCGGCGCCGAGCTCCTGCTCGTCCTCGGTCAGCGCGGCAATCCCCGAGACATATGCCGAAGACGCGATGCCGGCCAGTTCGAGGTCACAGCGCTGCACGCAATGGCAAAGCGTCTTGATCGCCGTCGCGTCGATGGTCACCAGATGCATGTCGGTCGTCAGCCGGTGGCCGATCTGGCCCCTGGGGTCGAGAAGCCCGGTGCGGTGATCGACGGCGAAGTTGACCGGCTGGGCGTGCAGGACCTCCCGATCGGCACCGATGTCCGGCAGATCGCAGGCCGAAAGGACGCGCCCCACATCCGCTTCCGTCACCGCCGTGCCATCAAGGTCGATCTCGCCGGTCAGGCCATACGAGCGCGGCCGCGCCCCCGCCAGCGTCACGATGACGTGGTCGACGCGGACGCCGGCCATCTTCTGCGCGGCCTGCACCACCGTGCGAATGGCGCGTTCCGTCTCGGGGCTGGCGTGGATCTCGCCGAAGCGGACGCCGCGGGCGCGGGTCGTCGCCGCGCCGATCACCCGAAAACCCGACTGGCCAGCCAGGGACCCGATGCCATCGTCGCCCGTCGGCATCGCGCCGCCGTCGAAACGAAGGATCAGGCAGGCGAACTTCGAGCTGCCGATGTCAAGAACGGCGACGACGCCGCGATCGATGGCGGCCTGGCGCTTGGCGCGCATGGCGCGCTGCGATTCGTGAATCGTCTTCATCACGTGTCCTCGTTCATCGCTAGTCCCCGAAGGCTGCGGAAAGCGGCCACGGCACCGGGATTGAGCCGCAGGACCATCCGCGAAGGATCGCGCAGATCCACGACCGAAATGTCCCGGTCAAGAAGCTCGGCCGCCTGGTCGAGCGCCATCACGCGCTCGGTCGCGTCCACTGCGCCCGTCTCTGGCAGGCGAATGATCTGTCCCCGGTCAAGGATGATGTCCCAGCGCCGCGCCCCGATGCGGCGAAGGCCGCGAATGCGCGGTGCAACGGGTCGCGCCGCCGCCAGGATGGCCAGCGCCTCGGGCACGGCCTCGTCGGCGCCCTCGCCGGCGATCAGGGGAAGATCGGCGCGATCGCCCCGATGCGCGATCGAGGCGACGCGGTGTCCCTCTCGGTCGAGGAGATCAAGCCCGTCGAAGCGCCGCCACACCACGGCCGGCACGCGCTCGGTGACGCGGATCTCGAGAACGCCGCCCGAGCGGATCCGCACCTCGGCGGCGGCGACGGCGTCAAGCTCCTCGACGATCTTGCGCATCGCCACGACGTCGAGGTCGAAGGACGAGACGGGGAAATCGACCGGCAGGATCTCGCGCAGGTCTTCGTCGACCTCGGCACTGGCACCGCGGATCTCCATGGTGTGCACCATGAACTCGGGGCGCTCCTCGATGGCCCGCCGAACCTCGGCGATGCGCGCGCGAAGGTCGTCGAGCCGGGCCGGATCGCCGAGATACCACCAGACACCCAGCCCAAGCGCCAGGATCGGAACCCCCTTCAGAAGCGCGGCCCGAAAGAGCGGTGTCAGCCACAGGCGCGTCAGCCGATAACGGATGCGCGACGGCGCCGGATCGCGACGCGTCCCGGATGATCGGATCATCAGCGGTCGCATGATGCATCCTCCACCAGCCAGCGACAGAGCGCCCCGAAGCCCATGCCGACATGTCGGGCCTGCTCGGGCGCAAGCGACGTCGGCGTCATCCCGGGCTGGGTGTTCGTCTCGAGAAGATAGAGCCCGTCGAGCCCGCGCCGCTCGTCCCAGCGGAAATCGGTGCGGCTGATCCCCCGACAGCCAAGCGCGCGGTGGGCACGCAAGGCGTATTCGAGGCAGGCATCGAAGATCTCGGCCGGAATGTCGGCCGGGACGACATGTTCCGATCCGCCCGGCGTGTATTTTGCGTCGTAGTCATACCACCCGGCGGTCAGGATCTCGGTCACGGTGAGGGCGAGATCGCCGGCGACGGTCGTCGTCAGCTCTCGACCCGGCACATAGCGCTCGACCATCACCCGGGCCGGCATCCCGGCGCCAAGGGAAGGCGGCGCCGGCGCGTCATCGGGGACAAGGAAGATGCCGACTGAAGAGCCTTCGTTGACGGGCTTGATGACATAAGGCGGCGCCATGACATGGCGCGCGGCGGCAACCTCGCGCTCGACGGTCACGCTTTCGGGAAACGGCAGTCCCGCGGCCCGGTAGACCTGTTTGGTGCGCTCCTTGTCCATGGCCGTGGCCGAGGCAAGGACGCCCGAATGCGTGTAGGGGACGCGCAGCCATTCAAGAAGGCCCTGGACGCAGCCGTCCTCGCCCCAGCGTCCGTGCAGCGCGTTGAAGACGACGTCCGGGCCGACATCCTTCAGCCGCGCGCACAGGTCCGGCCCGGCGTCGATCTCGACGACCTCGAATCCCTCGCCCCGCAGCGCGGCTGCGCATTCGCGCCCTGACGACAGCGACACCTCGCGCTCGGCCGAGGGGCCACCCATCAGAACCGCAACCTTGGGGGCGTCGCTGCTCGACCTGCCCACCAACCTTGCCTCTTCCGGCCGTTTACCGGCCGCTTTCTTCGTCGTCTTTTTCGCGCGCCAGGATCAGTGGCGGCGGCTTGTCGTCGCCAGGCTCGCCCACGCGCATGATTTCCCATTCTAGCGTTATTCCGGCGCTTTGGAACACCCTTTTTCGAACCTCTTCGCCCAGCCGCTCGAGCTCGGCGGCCGTGGCGTTGCCCGCATTCACCAGGAAGTTCGGATGTTTGGGCGACATTTCCGCGCCGCCGAGGCGCGCGCCGCGAAGGCCCGCATCGTCGATAAGCTTCCAGGCCTTCAGCTCATGGCTGTCGTCCGGCTCTCCGGTGGACGAGTAGCCGGCCGGATTGCGGAAGGTCGACCCGGCCGAGCGTTCCCGCGTCGGCTGGGTCGCGTCGCGGCGGGCAAGCTGCTCGGCCATTCGCTGTTCCAGCACTTCCGGCGCGGCCTTCGGGCCGCGGAACACCGCCTCGACGACGATCCAGTCGGCGGGCAGGTTCGACCGCCTGTAACCGAGCCCCAGCGCCGCGGCCGGCAGTGCGCGAAGTTCCCCGCCGCGGGTGACGACGGTCGCCTCGACCAGGACGTCGGCCACATAGCGCCCATAGCAGCCCGCGTTCATCCGCACCGCGCCGCCAACCGCGCCCGGTATCGTGCGCAGGAAGGTCAGGTCGATCCCGGCCCTGGCCGCGTGGCGCGCGACATGGGCGTCAAGGGCCGCCGCGCCGGCGCGCACCATCCCGTCCTCGACCTCGATCGTGTTGAAGCCGCGGCCAAGCCGGACGACAACCCCGCGGATGCCCCCGTCGCGCACGATGAGGTTCGAACCGACGCCGATCGGAAAGACGGGAACGTCCGCGGGAAGGCGGGCAAGAAAGGACGCAAGGTCCTCGCGGTCCGCGGGTTCAAACAGGACGTCGGCCGGCCCGCCGACCCGCAGCCACGTCAGATCGGCCAGCCGCCGGCCACGTGTGAGGCGCCCGCGAACCTCAGGCAGTTCCATCCCG
>RFGD01000500.1 GCA_003696705.1 Alphaproteobacteria bacterium
AGGCGCGGCCAGCTTCATCAGATGCGCGATCAGGCCGGCGCGGCGCGCGCCGTGGCCCGCTGGTCCGAGGTGGCGGCGGATGCGAAGGCCGCCGCGGTCCTTCTGGACCGCGCCTTTGCCGGTTTCGCGGCGGCACGCCCGGGGCCCTGCGTCATGCATGTTCCGATCTCGGCGCTGGGCGAGACGGCGGGGCCGTTGCCGCCGCCATCGGCGGTGCCTGCGCGCCCCGCTGCCGATCCGGCCATCGTCGAGGAAGTTGCCGCGCGGATCAGGGCGGCCGAGCGACCGCTTTTCGTCTTCGGTGGCGGCGCGGCGCGTTCGGGCGCGACGGCGTCGGCGCGTCGCGTGCTGGCGCTCGCTGGCGCCGCGGCCTTCACGACCTATGCCGGCCGGGGGGTGGTCGCCCCGGACTGGCCGCTTCTCTTCGGCTCGTTCCTGGCGAGGCCGGACTCAAGCGCAGTCGTCGCCTCGGCCGATCTGGTCGTGGCCGTCGGCACCGAGCTTTCCGAGGTGGATCTGTGGCGCCCGCAGCTTGGCCATGCCTGCCCGCTCGTGCGCGTCGATCTCGACCCCGAGGTGCTGGCCGACGACCACCGCGCCGACCTGCCGGTCCTTGCCGATGCGGCCGGGTTTCTCGCCGCGCTCGAGGCGGCGCTGTCCGGAAACCGCCCCGCGACCGGCTGGCGCCCGGCCGAAGTGGCCGAGGCCCGCGCCCGGTGGCGCGCCCAGGCGGACGCCGAGCGGCCCGGCATCCTGCCCGTGATCGACGCCTTGCGGGCGGCGGTGCCGTCGGCGGCCACGATCTTTTCGGACATGACGCAGTTTGCCTATCTTGCGAAGGAGGTCTGGGACATGCCGGCGCCGGGCCGCTGGCATCACCCCTTCGGCTTCGGCACGCTCGGCTATGCGCTTCCGGCCGCGATCGGGGGGAAGATCGGGTTGGGTGCGCAGCCGGTGGTGGCCATCGCCGGCGACCACGGGTTGCAATACACGCTTCCCGAACTGGCCGTCGCGGTGGAAAGAGGCCTCTCGCTGCCCATCATCGTCTGGGACAATGGAAAGCTGAAAGAGATCGAGGACTGCATGATCGACGCGCAGATGTCGCCCCGGGCGACGACCGCGCGGAACCCCGATTTCCTTGCGCTCGCGCGGGCCTACGGTGCGCGTGCAGCAGAACCGAAGGGGGCCGCCGGGATCCGTGCGGCCATGGCCGAGGCGCTGGCCGCACCGGTGCCGACGCTGATCCGCCTGACGCCGGAAAGCCTTGGGGGCGCGCCGGGCTGATCGCCGCGGCGGCGGGGCCGGGGCCTTTCCCGAAAGACCCGAGGAGATGGGGCAGGCCCGCCCATCACGTCCGCCCCGCGGTGGGCGGCGCAGTTGACACCCCAGGGCGGCTCTCCCCGGCCGGACGTCACCCCGCGCCCTGGGCACGGAACCTTGCCGACGTCAGTCCCAGCACGCGACGGTTGCGGTGAACTCGGCCGCCCGCCGGGCGAGATCTTCCGGTTCGGCCGGCGCGTCCCCCTCGCCACCCCGGGCCGGACGGATCCCGAGCGCGGCCAGGCGCTCGGCCAGGGCATCGGCGCGAAGCATGAACCCGACCCCCTCGGGCAGCTGGCGCCCCTCGGCCGCGGGCACGAGTATGCCCAGGACCTCGCCCCGCGGGCCGAGAACCGGCCCGCCGACGTCGGCCTCGGTCGTCGTGACCGAAAGGCGGGCAAGCCAGGCTTCGCCGTTCAGGCCGTGCGCCGCCTCGAGACGGCCGAAGCTGAGCGTCGGGGCGCCGAGGAGCCCGCCGAAGCTGTAGCCGGCCACCGCAATTTCCGCCCGCCGTCCGGGCATGGTTTCGGCCAGGTGGCCGGCGCCCGGGGGCGCGACGTCGGCGCGCGGTGCAAGCACGGCGACACCGGCGGTCGGGTCGTCCAGCGCGATGTCGGCCGGCACGTCGTCGACGGTCACCCGGCCACACCCGCTGACGACGGCATGGGCCGTCACGACATGGCCGGCCGTATCGACATAGAGGCCCGAGCCCCTGCGCACCGGGTGCCGGATCTCGATGCCGGCGAAGGTCTCGCCCTCGGGCTCGGACGCGCCGGGCGGCAGAACGGCGTCGGGAAGAACCTCGAACCCCTGGCGCATGATTTCGGGAAGCCGCGCCATCAGGGGGTCGCGCTCGCGGGGCCAGGTCAGGATGAAGCCCTTGACCGCACCGTCCCGGGCCTCGGCCCAGGCATAGGCGGACCGCCGCGCGTCCCGGGCCGAGATCTCGAAGGTGTTGCGGCGGGCCTGCCGCTCGCCGCCTTCGGGGATGATGCGGAACGTGTCGATGACGTCGAACAGTGCCGCCAGTGCGTCCGCGCCGCCGGGCTCGGAGATGAGAAGAAGGCGCACCCCGCTGTCGCCTTTCGGCGCGAAATGGACGAAGGGGGCTTCGTATCGGTCGAATTCGACCAGCGCGGCGGGGATCGGCAGATCGATGCCCGCCGCCTCGTCCCTGTGGCGCCGAAGCCCGAGCGCGGCCAGCTCGTCCTCGTAGGCCTTCAGAAGGGCGGCCCGCTGGGCGGTGGTCAGGATGCCGGTCGGCTCGTGGCCGTTCTCGGCCTGCCAGGCGGCCATGGCGCGGCGCGTCGCGGGGCCGAAATCGCCATCGATGCGGGTCGTGTAGTGCCCGAACCACGCCAGCGCCCGCTGGATTTCCTTGCGCGTATCCTCGTCCAGAAGGGCTTCGCTGGCCCGGGCTTCGGCGGGTGTCTCGTCGGGCAGGGCGCTTCCCGGCAGGGCGAGGGCCGCCGGGTCGGCCGGCGCGGCGCCGGTCTCCGTGTCGGCAAGCGCGGCGGGCGCATCCGTTCCCGGCAGCGCGGCCGCCGTTTCGTCCGTCGTGTCGGGCTCGGTCACGCCGACGGGCCAGAAACGCTGTCGATACTCCCGCCCGTCCGTGACGAAGGCGTCACGCGGGACCAGCCGCTCGCGTCGAAGCGCGCGCAACTCGGCCCGGGCCTTCGCGTCGGCATAGGGGCCGAGGGCCAGCGCATAGGCGCCGCCGCGCGTGCGAAAGCCGTTGACGTTCGGAAAGATTGCCGAGAGGGCGCGGGCGCGATCCATGGCCTCGGTCAGCTCGAACTTGGCTTCCAGCTGAATCCACGATCGGGCTGCCGCCTCGGCCCCCTGGTGAAACAGAACGATGACCGCCCAGAGGGCCGAAACGATGATGCGCCGCATGTTTTCCCGCGTTACCAGCAACTTCACCCGGACGCGGCAGCACCGACGCCCGAATCCCCGTCCGAACCTAGCAGAGCCTGCGCGAATTGCATCAGGGGACTTTCCACCTCATTGACCCCATCCCAACGCTTGCCTATTGAGGACGCGCTTTCCAGAAAGGCTGGCCCATGCGCAAGAAATCCGCCCGACCGACAAGCTTTCAGGATGTCATCCTTCGCCTTCAGAACTACTGGGCGGCGACGGGATGCGCCGTGCTGCAGCCTTATGACATGGAGGTTGGCGCAGGCACCTTCCACCCGGCGACGACGCTTCGGGCGCTGGGACCGAAGCCCTGGACGGCGGCCTATGTCCAGCCGTCGCGCCGCCCGACCGACGGCCGCTACGGCGAGAACCCGAACCGCCTGCAGCACTATTACCAGTATCAGGTCATCATCAAGCCGAGCCCGCCCGACCTTCAGGATCTCTACCTCGGCTCGCTCGAGGCCATCGGCATCGACATGGACCTGCA
>RFGD01000501.1 GCA_003696705.1 Alphaproteobacteria bacterium
GGTCTGAGCGGCTTGCCGGCCGGGTCCGTTGACAAGTCGACCGACCGCGTGCCGGGCAGGATCTTCCGTCCGCCCAGATGGTCGTAAAGGAACAGGCCCAGCCGGATGAGCCACGCGGGCCGGCGACCGCGTGCCCAGGGCATCACCAGCCCCAGAAGGCGCGATGTCGGTGTCTCGGCATCGAAGCGCATGTCGGGCCGGTAGGGCAGGACGAAACGCATGGGCCAGCTGATATGCGGCATGTTGACCAGGAGCGTCTCGCGCTCCTTCAGCGCTTCGCGGACAAGCCGGAACTCGAAGTATTCGAGGTATCGCAACCCGCCGTGAAAGAGCTTGGTCGAAGCCGACGAGGTGGCCGAGGCCAGGTCGTCCTTTTCGGCCAGCGCGACGGAAAGCCCCCGTCCCGCGGCGTCGCGGGCGATGCCACAGCCGTTCACGCCGCCGCCGATCACGAACAGGTCAAGGACATCGTCGCTCATGCGCGCCTCCGCTCTTCGGCCGGCAGCTCGGCCACGATGATGGTCGTGCGCGCGCGCCGCGCGGCCTCGGCAAAGGCGGGCGGCGGCGGCGCATCGGTGACCACATAGTCAAGCTCGGCCACGTCGCAGATGCGCACCGGCGCCGTGTGGTCGAACTTCGAGGCATCCGAGACCAGGATCCGCGTGCGCGCATTGGCAAGGATTGCCCGCGCCACCGCAACCTCGCGCGCGTCGTAGTCGAGGATGGCACCGTCGGGATCCATGGCCGAGGCGCCGACGACGGCGTAGTCCACCTTGTAGCGGCTCATGAACTCGACCGCTTCATGGCCGATGATGGCCCCGTCCGACTGACGCACCGAGCCGCCGGCAAGGACAAGCTCGCGCGCCGGCCCGCCCATCATCATGGTCACGATGTTGATGTTGTTGGACAGGACCACGAGCCCGTGGCGCGGCTGGAGCGCGCGGGCCACCAGCTCGGTCGTCGTGCCGATGTTGAGTGCCACCGAGCAGTTGTCGGGAATGAGCGCGGCGGCGGCATCGGCGATGGCCGCCTTCTCGCGGGCGCGCAGGCGCCGACGCTCGGCATATTCGCGGTTGGCCACGGCCTCGAGGCGGCGCACGCCGCCGTGGATCCGCCGCGCCAGCCCAAGCTCGTCGAGAACCCGAAGGTCGGTCCGGATGGTCTGGGAACTGACGCCGAACCGGCGCGCAAGCTCGTCCACCTCGGCGCGCTCTTCGGCCCGAAGAATCGAAAGAATCTCTCGCTGGCGGCGGTTTATGTCCATGTGGCCCCCTTCGGATCGGAACACCTATATCGCGGCGAAAGTGAAATGCACAAGCAAACTTTCGTTTGACTTTTGATTTGCTTTCGATCACGCATTTTACCATGCGTCAACTGCGCATATTCGAAAAACAACAGGGAGGAGAAAATGCGGAGCTACCTTTTGTCCGCGGCTGCGGCCGTGGCGGTGCTCGCTCATGCCCCATCAGCCGTCGCCGACATGGCAGCGGCCGAGAAATGGGTGGACGAGGAGTTCCAGCCGTCGTCGCTCAGCCGCGAGGATCAGCTTGCCGAGATGCAGTGGTTCATCGACGCGGCCAAGCCCTTTGCCGGCATGGAGATCAACGTCCTGTCCGAGACCATTCCGACGCATGCCTACGAGTCGAAGGTCCTGACCAAGGCGTTCGAGGAAATCACGGGCATCAAGGTCAATCACCAGCTTCTTGGTGAGGGCGAGGTGGTCCAGGCGGTCCAGACCCAGATGCAGACGGGGCGGAACCTCTATGACGGCTATGTGAACGACTCCGATCTCATCGGCACCCATGCGCGCCTTCAGCTCACCTACAACCTGACCGACATGATGGCGGGGCCCTGGAAGGACGTGACGAATCCGGGGCTCGACCTTGACGACTTCATCGGCATCAGCTTCACGACGGGCCCCGACGGCAAGCTCTACCAGCTTCCCGACCAGCAGTTCGCGAACCTCTACTGGTTCCGGAAGGACTGGTTCGACCGGCCCGACCTCCAGAAGCGCTTCAAGGAGAAGTACGGCTATGACCTTGGGGTGCCGGTGAACTGGTCGGCCTACGAGGACATTGCCGACTTCTTCACCAATGACGTGAAGGAAATCGACGGCGTGCGCGTCTATGGCCACATGGACTATGGCAAGCGCGCCCCGGACCTTGGCTGGCGCATGAC
>RFGD01000108.1 GCA_003696705.1 Alphaproteobacteria bacterium
GACAGGGCGAGATTTCTTGGCTGCTGCCTGCATGGGCAGGGGACAAAAAAACGACGCCGGGTTGGTTATAACCCGGCGTCGTCAGAGTGCCCAGGAGAGAAGTACAAGAGCGATTTTGATGGACTCCCGCTGATGCTTAAAGTGCGCGTTTCTGCCCTATTTGGGGCGATCCTGTGATCCTCTGATACCGAGAGAGTTTGAGATAGGAACTAAAATGTTGTCGAAATGTTGTCGAAACCGACAACACCTTGAACACCGGCTCACGTTCCTTTCATGCCTACCGCGAAGCCCGTCATCAAGCCGGGCGACGTGGACGCGCGCGGGCAGACGCCCGTATACCTGCGCCTGACGCACGGGCGTAAGACGCGCTACGTCGCCACCGGCATCCGCATCCCGCCGCGCCATTGGAACGCCCGCGCGGCACGTGTCCGCAAGGGGCACCCCAACGCCGACGCGATCAACGCCCACATCGAGGCCCGCCTGCTGGAGGCCGAACGCCTGTCGCTCGACCTGGCCGGCCGCGGCCCGTTCACCGTGGACGACTGGCGCCGCCGCCTGGAGGGCCAGGACGAGGCCGACTTCTTCGCCTTCGCCGATGAGGTCATTGCCGACCTGAAGCGACGCGGCCAGATTTACACGCACAAGCGCTACAAGTCCTGCGTGAAGAAGCTGTGGGCCTTCACGGGCGAGCCGCTGCCCTTCGAGGCCGTCACGCCCGAACTGCTGCGCCGCTACGAGACGCACCTGCTCACGCACTACGGCAACAGCCCGAACACCGTGCGTGTCAACTTCAACGCGATCCGGGCGATCTATTACCGGGCCATCCGGGAGGGGAAGGCCGACCAGGCCGCGAACCCGTTCTTCGCCTTCCAGCCCGTCAAGGAGCGCCCCACGCACCGGGCGAAGCTCTCTTACGAGGAGGTCCGCCGCATCGAGGACCTGCCGCTGAAAGAGGGCTCGCTGCTCTGGCACGTCCGCAACTACTGGCTCTTCTCCTTCTACTGCGCCGGCATCCGTTTCGGCGACCTGGCCAAGCTCACGGGGGAGGCGCTTCGGGAGGAAGGGGACGACCTACGCCTGACGTACCGGATGAGTAAGACCGGCAGCACGAAGAGCATCAAGCTTCTGCCGCCGGCCCGCGCGATCCTGGCCCGCTACTGGCCCGAGCGGCTGCCCGGCCCGGAGGAGTACGTCTTCCCGCTCCTGACCGGGCGGGACGTGAGCACACCGGCGAAGCTGGTGTCGGTCATCTCGGCGCGGAACGCGCTGGTGAACAAGTACCTGAAGACGCTGGCCCGGCGGGCCGGCATCGACAAGCACCTGAGCTTCCACGTCTCCCGGCACTCCTTCGCCGACATGGCCCGCACGAAGGGCATGGACCTGTACAGCATCTCGAA
>RFGD01000502.1 GCA_003696705.1 Alphaproteobacteria bacterium
CCGAAGCACCATCCCCGCCTCGATCCGGGGCCCGAGCCCCGCGCGCGCATGCGTCGCCCGGCTGCCCAGCACCGGCGGGACATCCAGCCCGCCGGTCAGGTGCAGATAGCCGTAGACGCCCGACCGGGCCGCGCCGATCTCGACGACATCGCCGGCCTCCAGATCGATGACCGCCCGCCAGGGCCTTTGCGTCCCGTTCACCGAAAGCGCCATCTCGGCGCCAGATGTCGCGATGACCAGCGGCCCGGTCGCCACGAAACGCCCCCCGGCCATCGCCAGCTCGAGGGCCGCCGCAGCAGGCGGGTTTCCCAGAAGGATCTGACCCTCGGCAAGGGCAACCATGTCCATGGCGCCACCGCCGGTGACACCGAAACGCTGAAGGCCGGGCCGGCCCCGGTCCTGGACGCTTGCGCCCGGTGCAAGCGACTGGATGCGAAGCCCCGGCCCGGTCATGCCAGCACCTCGGTCGCAAGGGGTCCGGGACCAAGGCGCGCGGCCTCGGCCTCGGTCACCGGGGCGAAGGAAACCTCGTCCCCCGGCCGCAACAGGAACGGCTCGGACGCTTCGGGCGAAAAGGTGCGCGCCGGCGTGCGCCCGATCCAGCGCCAGCCGGTCGGCATCGGATTTGCGGGCAGGACCGTCTGGCGCACGGCGACAAGGATGGCACCCGCCGGCACGGAGGGCCGCAGCGTCTTGCGCCGCGGCAGGTCCCACGTGGCGCCAAGCCCGGCAAGATAGGCGCACCCCGGGGCGAAACCCAGCATCGCGACGGTCAGCGCGCGCTCGGCATGCGCATCGCCAACCTGGTCTTCCCGCAGCCCGAGAAGATCGGCAACCTCGGCAAGGTCCGGCCCGGCATCGCCACCATAGACGGCCGGCAGCGTCAGGCGGCGGCGCCCGGGCGGTGGTGGCGCATCATACCAGTCGCGCGCGGCCAGCATCTCGGCAAGGTCCTGTCGCAGGACGTGCGGCGCCCGCACGAGGGGGTCGAAGCGGACAAGGACCGAGGCGATCGTTGGCACCGTCTCGGTCACGCCCGCGAGGTTCCTTCGTGCCAGCGCGGCATCGAAGGCCAGGGCAGCGCGGTTCACGCGCGGATCCCAACGGTCGCCGAAGGTCACAAGAAGCGCCGCCTCGCCCACCGCGGCAATGCGCGGGGCCGGCGCGAACGGCGTTTCCGGGGCGGTGTCGCGTTCAGTCATCAGGCCGCTTTCGGGTGCGAATACCCCCTATCTAGGCGGCCTCGCCTTCGGACGAAACCCCGGTGTCGGCCCCGGCACGGACGGGGGCGCGACCGTCTGCCTGACGGGGAAGCGTCACGCGGAAGGCGGTGCCCGCCTCTCCGGCCAGATACGCGATCGAGCCGCCAAGGCGCGTGACGATCTCTCGGCAGATGGCAAGGCCAAGACCCGCGCTTCCGGCCGCCGCCTGGTCGGACAGCCGAGAGAACTTCTCGAAGATGATGTCGCGGTGCTGCGGCGCGATCCCGTCGCCGTTGTCGATGAAGTCGACGATGATCCCGTCGCGCAGGACGCGGACACGGATGCGAAGCACGGGGCTTGCAGCCGCGCAATACTTGCGCGCGTTGGTGATGAGATTGATGAACACCTGCCGAAGCCGGTCCGGATCGGTGCGAAGGCGCACGTTCTCGGCCGTGGCCTCGCGGCGGATCTCGATGGCGCGGCCGGAAATGATCGACTCGGTCGCCTTCACCGCGCTGTCGATGATGTCGTGCAGGTTGCATTCCTGGCTGTCGAGCGACACGCGGCCGTTCTCGAGCACGCTGAGGTCGAGAAGATCGTCCAGAAGCCGCGTGAGCCGCAGGCTCTCGTCGTGGATGATGCCCGAATAGCGGCGCACTTCCTCGCCCGACAGGCCGTCCTCGGCCATCAGGATCTCGGCAAAGGCGCGGATCGACGTCATGGGGGTCCTGAGCTCGTGGCTGACCTGGCTGAGGAACGCGTCCTTCTGCTCGGACAGTTCGCGAAGCTTTTCGTTCACCTCCTGCAACTGGCGCGCTGTTCGGGCAAGCTCTCGGCTCTTGGCTTCAAGCTGGCTGGAATGTTCCATCATCTGGGCCGTCTCGTCGGCCACGGCCAGAAGATCCTCGACGGAAATCGACGCCCCGCCCGTGATCTGGGCGATCATGGCGTGGGCCGTCGCCGCGCCGACCGAGCCGGCCAGCTCTCGCTCGAGGCGTTCGATGAAGGCCGGCGTCGGATCGGGCAACGCCCCGGCCTTGCCCTGTTCATGGGCGAACTCGGCGAAGATGGCGCGCGCTTCGTCCGCCCCGATGATCCGCTGGGCCATGACCAGAAGGTCCTCGGCCTCGGCACGGGTGTCGGCCCAGCCGGCCGGGCGGCGCGAGTTGTCGAGGACGTTCACGAACTGGGCCGCCTGAAGCCGGTCCAGTGGCGACGGAAAGTCGAGAAGCGAAACCACGACGAAGGCCGCCGTGTTCGGGCCCAGGCTCACCAGAAGCGCCCGCAGCATCGGGTCGATCCCGCCAAGGCCGAACAGGCGTTCGGGCGCCAGCCAGCCGACGCCGAACGGCCCTTCCGCAAGGACATGCGCCGGCATGACCCAGTCGCCGAAGCTCGGCAGGAACATCGCGTAGAGCCAGACGGCGAAGCCCACGGCAAGCCCCGTGGCCGCCCCGCGTCCCGTCGCCCCGCGCCAGAAGATGCCCCCGACAAGGGCCGGAAGGACCTGCACGACGCCTGCAAAGCTTATGAGGCCGATCGAGGCCAGCGCCTCGGTCCCGCCGGTCAGCCGGTAATAGAGATAGCCCAGAAGAAGGACCGCACCGATCGAGGCGCGCCGGGCATTCAGGACGATCTGGCGCACGTCGCCTGACACCGTGGCGCCGCGCCCGCCATTCATCCGCAGCCAGATCGGCATGACGATATGGTTCGACACCATCGTCGAAAGCGCGATGGCCGCAACGATCACCATGGACGTGGCCGAGGAAAAGCCACCCAGGAAGGCCAGCATGGCAAGCCCTTCCCTGCCCTCCTGAAGCGGCAGCGTCAGGACGTAGAGGTCCGGGTTCTGGCCCTCGGGAAGGATCTCGAGCCCGACGACCGCGATCGGGACAACGAAAAGGCTCATGGCCAGAAGATAGAGCGGGAAAGCCCAGGCGGCCGTCGACAGGTGGCGCTCGTCCGCGTTCTCGACGACCATCACCTGGAACATCCTTGGCAGGCAGATGATGGCGGCGGCCGAAAGCGCAGTCAGCGCCACCCAGCGCGGGCCTGGCGCCGCTGCCTCGGCGATGGGCGAACGCGCGATGCGCGAAAGCATGTCCGACGCCCCGCCCGCAATCCCCCAGACGACGAAGACGCCGACCGCAAGAAGGGCGACCAGCTTCACGATGGCCTCGACGGCAATGGCGGTGACGACGCCGTGGTGGCGCTCGTTCGCATCCAGGTTTCGCGTGCCGAAAAGGATCGTGAACAGCGCAAGCCCCGCGGCCACCACGAAGGCGGTGGCGTTGACATTGGGCAGTGCCCACCCGCCGTCCACCGACCGGGCAATGACCGAGAAGGAAAGCGTCACCGACTGAAGCTGAAGCGCGATGTAGGGCGTCGTGCCGACAACGGCCAGAACGGTCACGAAGACCGCGAGCCCGGGCGACTTGCCGTAGCGCGACGAGATGAGATCGGCAATCGAGGTGATGCGCTGCGTACGGCCGATGCGGACGAGTTTTCGCAGAAGCGACCACCAGGCAAGGAAGACGATCGTGGGCCCAAGATAGATGGTGAGATACTCGAGCCCCGAGCGCGCCGCGTACCCGACGGCGCCGTAGAAGGTCCAGGCGGTGCAATAGACCGACAGCGAGAGCGTGTAGATCGCGGGCGAGCGCAACCAGAATCCACGGCCGCGCTGGGCCGCGCGCTCTGCCGCGAAGGCGATGAGGAAAAGGAAGGCCACATAGCCGAGCGCGACGGCCAGAAGGACGTTGAAGGGCACCATCAGTCGGCCCCCCGATCCTCGTCGTCAAGGCGGCGCGCGATCAAGGCCGCGCCAACGATCAGCCCGAACCAGACCGCAAACAGGTAGATGAGCGTGGGCGCCGTCGTCATCGCCCGCCCTTCGGGGCGGAGGACCACCGGCGCAAGGATCAGTACCGCCCCGACGAAGGGCAGAAGCCGCGCCGCGTCCATGAGCCTGCGGCGCCGGTAGGCGCGGCGCTCGACGAAGACGGGGCGGAGGGGGTCCGTCATTCCCGCACCCCGGCGGCGACGCCGAGTTCGCGGACGGTCTCGACCAGTTCGCGGTTCGAGAACGGCTTTGTCATGAACCGGCTGACGCCGATCTCCTCGGCCGTCTCGCGGTCACGCGCCTGGCCGCGCGCCGTCAGCATCAGGACCGGCAGCCGGGCGGTGGCCGGGTCCTCTCGGAGTTCGCGCAGGATGTCATAGCCGCTCCGGTTCGGCAGCATGACGTCGAGGATGAGCACATCCGGCGCCACGCCACGCACCCGGGCGACCGCGTCGGCGCCGTTCTCGTGCGTGACGACCGACCAGCCCTCGCGGCCGAGGACAAAGCGGATGGCCTCGGCGATGTTGGGCTCGTCCTCGATGAGAAGCACCCGTCCCGGCATTTGTCACCCCCTCGTGCGGCCCTTCCCCGGCGGGCCGCCTTCCCCATCCTGTCCGCCCATAATGCCGAACCCGGTCGCCCTGTCAAAACCGTCATCCGGTTCGGGCGCCAGAAGCGAGGGCTCGCGGCGGGCCGGGCAGCCACTGCGCGGACAGATCCGGCAGCTTGCGCCGACGGGCCAGGGGCGCGCGGCAGCGTCCACGGCGGCGCCCGTGGCCTCGGCGGCGGTGACGGCCATGGTCGCAGTCGCGACAACTGGCCCCCCGAAACCGTCAAGCGCCCGCGCCTCGCCCACCGCCCAGGCGCCGAAGACCTCTCCGTCGGGCACCTCGACCCGGCGCAGGACGGCCGCGCCCGGGCGGGCAAGGGCTTCGAACAGTGGCCAGAGCGGGCATGCCGCGCCCGACCGGGGCACCGAGAAGCCGGCCACCGCCTTGCGAAACACGATCGTGCCCGCGCCGTCGCATTCGACGACGCCGAAGGCGGGCGTTCCGGGGTCGGCGCGATAGGCGGCCAGCCGGCGAAAGACGACCGCGGCCGGAAGGCCGGCCGTCGCCACGATGCGCTGGGGGTCGCGGCCCTCGGCCCGGACGATCCCGGAAAGCCGTGATGCCGGCAGCCGCAGCGCATCCTCGGCGTAGCGGCGAAGATAGCGTGCCAGAAGCATGCGCACCCCGTCCCGGCCCGAAGAAAGGCGGTGGGCAAGGGCGTCCGCCTCGGCCATTGCCCGGGCACCGTCACCGTCTTCCGCCGCGGCTTCGAGTTCGGGGAACACATGGCCCGCGGCATCGAAATGGGCGAAGACCGCCTCGAGCGGCGTTGCGAACCCGCCCGGCCCCCCCTCGACCGGCTCGAGGCGTTCGAGCAGTTCTCGCGCCCGCGCCGCCAGCCGCTCGCTGTCGGCCACGATGTTGGCGGCAAAGCGCCGACGCCAGTCGGCATCGAGCTCGGGCGTTTCGGCAAGAATGGCCGCCGAAGAGCGGATCCCCGAAACCGCGCTCAGAAGTTCGTGCGTGATCTCGGCCAGGAAGGGGTCGTTGGCCAGGCGGTCGCTCAGGGCATCGACAAGCTCTTCGAGCGCCGCGATGCGGGCGTGCTGGTCGGCCACAAGCCGCGCCCAGCCGGGATGGCGCTCGGCGATCTCGTCGATCGCGGCCATGTCGGGACTTGCGCGCGAGCCGATGGCGGCGGCCGAAGCGGCCGCCGCCTGCATGCCCGCAACGACCTCGGCGGCGGCGCCCTCGGAAAGGCTTGCGACGTCCACCCCAAGCACACGCGCGATGTCTGCCAGAAGCTTGCCGCCGATTCGGCGCCGATTGTGCTCGATCAGGTTGAGGTAGGAGGCAGAAATTCCGACGGCGCGGGCCAGATCGACCTGGCGCATGCCCAGTGCCGCCCTGCGTTCGCGGATTCGGCTGCCCGTGTGCGTGGCCCTGGCCCCGCCGCTGCCGCCTTTACCCATGGTAACCCCCTGATTTTCCGCGCCGGCGCCGCGCCGCAGCGTAACGCAATTTACGACCTGAAGCTTCGATCTGTCGATTTTTTTACAAAATAATCGTTCACAGGCAACGCCTTGTTGAGAAATTTTCGGACGGCGAACATTATTCGGGCGGCTCTCTTCATTGACCGAGGGAGCAGTGCCCTGCGCGGGGAGGCGCAGCGGCACACTCACCCAAAGGGAGGATTACATGTCCAAGAGCAACTTTACGCGTCGCGGTCTTCTGAAGACCGGCGCCGTGGCCGGTGCCGGTCTTGCCGTGCCCACGATCTTCACCTCGTCGGCCTGGGGCTTCACGAACGAGCCGAAGGGCTCGACGGTGACGCTCGGCTTCAACGTGCCGCAGACGGGCGCCTATGCCGACGAGGGCGCGGACGAGCTTCGCGCCTACATGCTGGCCGTCGAGCACCTCAACGGTGAAGGCGACGGCGGCATGCTGAACACCTTCTCGTCGAAGGCGCTGAAAGGCAACGGCATTCTCGGCAAGAAGGTCGAGTATGTGACGGGCGACACGCAGACCAAGTCGGATGCGGCCCGCGCCTCGGCCAAGTCGATGATCGAAAAGGACGGCGCCATCATGATCACCGGCGGTTCGTCCTCGGGCGTGGCGATCGCCGTGCAGTCGCTCTGCCAGGAAGCTGGCGTGATCTTCATGGCCGGCCTGACGCATTCGAACGACACGACCGGCAAGGACAAGAAGCGCAACGGCTTCCGCCACTTCTTCAACGCCTACATGTCGGGCGCCGCGCTGGGCCCGGTGCTTGGCAAGGCCTACGGCACCGACCGCAAGGCCTATCACCTGACGGCCGACTACACCTGGGGCTACACCCAGGAAGCCTCGATGAAGGCCTTCACCGAGAAGCTTGGGTGGGAAACGGTCGCGACCGTCAAGACGCCGGTCGGCGCCGGCGACTTTTCGTCCTACATCGCGCCGGTCCTGAACTCGGGCGCCGACGTCCTCATCCTCAACCACTACGGCCGCGACATGGTCAACTCGCTGACCCAGGCGATCCAGTTCGGCCTGAAGGACAAGGTCGTCAACGGCAAGCAGTTCGAGATCGTCGTGCCGCTCTTCTCGCGCCTCATGGCGCAGGGTGCCGGTGACGCCATCAAGGGCATCCTGGGCTCGACGAACTGGCACTGGTCGCTGCCCGACGAAGGCACGAAGGCCTTCGTCAAGTCGTTCGGCACCAAGTACGGCTTCCCGCCCAGCCAGGCGGCCCATACCTGCTACGTGCAGACGCTTCTTTATGCCGACGCGGTGGAGCGGGCCGGTTCGTTCAACCCGTGCGCCGTGGTCGAGGCCCTCGAGGGCTACAAGTTCGACGGCCTCGGCAACGGCCCGACCGAGTATCGCGCCGACGACCACCAGTGCTTCAAGGACGTCCTGGTCGTGCGCGGCAAGGAGCAGCCGACCTCGAAATACGACCTTCTCGAGGTCGTCGAGGTCACGCCGCGGGCACAGGTCGAATACGAGCCCGACAACCCGTTCTTCGCGGGCGGCGAGCTTGGCGAGTGCAACCCGGGCGCCTGAGCCCGGTCCGGCCGGTCGTGCATGGGCGCGGCCGGCCTAGCCATTTCTTCTGACCGGTCACCCGACATGAACAGGTGGGGAAGATGGACGCGATCCTTCTGCAAATCCTGAACGGGCTCGACAAGGGCAGCGCCTATGCGCTGATCGCCCTGGGGCTGACGCTCATCTTCGGCACGCTTGGTGTCGTCAACTTCGCGCATGGCGCGCTTTTCATGATCGGCGCCTTCTGCGCCGTCGCGATGAACCGGCTCCTGTCGCTCAGCTTCGAGACGATCGACCCGACCCGGCAGGATTTCCTTGGAAATCCGTTGAAGGTCCAGACCCACTATGTCGAGGCCTGGTTCGGTCCCGAGATCGGCAATGCGATCGTCGACTGGGCCGTCCCCGTCTCGTTGCTTCTGACCGTGCCGATCATGGTGCTTGTCGGCTTTGCGATGGAGCGCGGGCTCATCCGTTTCTTCTACAAGCGCCCGCACGCCGACCAGATCCTCGTGACCTTCGGCCTTGCCATCGTCATCCAGGAAGTCATCAAGTACTACTTCGGCGCCAACCCCATTCCGACGCCCGCGCCATCGATGTTTCGCGGCTCGTTCGACTTCGGCGTTCTCATCGGGTTCGAGCCCAATGCGATCATCTACCCCTATTGGCGGCTCGTCTATTTCTGCTTCGCGGCCGTGGTCATCGGCGCGGTGTTTGCGTTCCTTCAGTTCACGACCTTCGGCATGGTCGTGCGCGCCGGCATGGCCGACCGGGAAACGGTGGGCCTTCTGGGCATCGACATCGACAAGCGCTTCACGGTGATGTTCGGCATCGCGGCCGCGGTCGCCGGGGTCGCCGGTGCGATGTATGCCCCGATCAACTCGCCCAACTATCACATGGGCATGGATTTCCTCGTGCTCTCGTTCGTGGTCGTCGTCGTCGGCGGCATGGGTTCGTTGCCCGGCGCCGTGGCGGCGGGCTTCCTTCTCGGCGTGCTTGAAGGCATCGCCTCGATGAAGGAGGTGATCGACCTCATCCCGGGGATCAACCAGGTCATCATCTACCTTGTGGCAATCGTCGTCCTTCTGACGCGGCCACGGGGCCTGATGGGCCGCAAGGGCGTGATGGAGGACTGACCCATGCGCGGACTGGAACGAAAGGATTTCATCCTTCTTGCCTTCGTGACGGCGATCGCGCTTCTGGCGCCGATCATCCTGAACCCCTTCCCGGCGGACAGCCCGCTGGCGCAGTTCAACGCGGGCTATCCCGACCTGATGCAGCGTTTCGCGATTTACGGGATCTTCGCCGTCGGCTTCAACATCCTGTTCGGTCTGACAGGCTATCTCTCGTTCGGGCACGCGGCCTTTCTCGGCATCGGCTCGTATGCGGCGGTGTGGATGTTCAAGCTTCTGACGATGAACGTCCTGCCGGCGGTCCTCCTATCGGTGCTCCTGTCGGGGGCCTTCGCGCTGATCATCGGCTTCATCTCGCTGCGGCGGTCGGGGATCTACTTCTCGATCCTGACGCTCGCCTTCGCCCAGATGAGCTATGCGCTCGCCTACTCGGTGCTGACGCCCATCACGAACGGCGAGACGGGTCTTCAGCTCAGCCTGAACGACCCCCGCGTCCTCGACCCGGTGAACACGTCGGGTTCGCTGCCCTTCCCGAGCCTCTTTGGCATCAAGATGAACGCCGTGGCCGAGATCGAAGCCCTGGGACGGGTCTACCAGTTCCCGGCGGGCTACTACTTCTGCGCCGTGATCTTCCTGATCGCCTTCTATCTGTCCATGCGGATCTTCCGGTCGCCCTTCGGGCTGATGCTGCGGGCGGTCAAGACGAACCAGACGCGGATGGCCTATACCGGGCTCAATCCCCGTCCCTACACGCTTGCCGCCTTCGTCATCTCGGGGATGTATGCCGGCCTTGCCGGCGGGCTTCTGGCGGCGATGGACCCCCTCGCCGGGGCCGAGCGCATGCAGTGGACCGCATCGGGCGAGGTCGTCCTCATGACCATCCTCGGCGGGGTCGGCACGCTTCTTGGGCCCATTCTTGGCGCCGGCTTCATCAAGTATTTCGAGAACATCTTCTCGAAGATCAACGACAACGTCCTGCACCAGTGGTTCAGTTTCCTGCCGGACGGGATGGAGGACTTCGTCGTGACAATTCTTCATCCCTTCGTCGGCAAGGGCTGGCACCTGACGCTGGGCGTTCTGTTCATGCTTGTCGTGATCTTCCTGCCGGGCGGCCTGATCGAGGGCTTCCAGCGCATCGGACGGCTGTTCCGCCGCCGTCCGAAGGCGGGCAAGGACGACCCCGAGCATCACCCGAAACCCGCCCCGCACGTGGCCGAGTGAGAGGAGACCAGAGATGGGCATTCTCGAGATCAAGAACGTCTCGAAGAGCTTTGGCGGCCTCAAGGCGCTCAACGACGTCAACCTCTCGGTGCAGGAAAACACGGTTCACGCCATCATCGGGCCGAACGGCGCGGGCAAGTCGACGCTTCTCAACTGTCTTGTCGGCAAGCTCATTCCCGACACCGGCTCGGTGACCTTCGAAGGGAAGTCGCTTCTGGGCCGCAAGCCCTTCGAGATCAACCAGCTTGGCGTCAGCCGCGTGTTCCAGACGCCCGAGATCTTCGGTGACCTCACCGTCCTCGAAAACGTCATGATCCCCTGTTTCGCAAAGCGCGACGGGGTGTTCCGGATGCACGCGCTCGAGACGGTGCTGAGAGAGGCCGAGATCCGCGAGAAGGCCGAATCGGTGCTGTCGGACATGGGAATGGCCGACAAGCTGCACATGCACTCGGCCTCGCTCTCTCGGGGCGACAAGCGGCGGCTCGAAATGGCCATGTGCCTTGCGCAGGAGCCCAAGCTTCTTCTGCTCGACGAGCCGACGGCCGGGATGGCGCGGGCCGACACGAACAGGACGATCGACCTGCTCAAGGACATCCAGGCCTCGCGCAACATCACCATGGTCATCATCGAACACGACATGCACGTCGTCTTCTCGCTGGCCGAGCGGATCACGGTGATGGCGCAGGGCACCCCGATCGTCGAGGACGTCCCCGAGAACATCAAGGGACATCCGAAGGTCCAGGAAGCCTATCTGGGCGGCGCCCACTGACGGAGGAACTCTCGATGACCGAGGAAATCATTACCGTGACCGAACCCGTGGAGGCCGCCGGCAGCCATCCGGTCCGCACTTCCCACCCCGAGCCCGCCTTCGTCTCGGTCCACGACATCCACGCCTATTACGGCGAAAGCTACGTGGTCCAGGGTGTGAGCTTCAACATCCACGAAGGAGAGATCCTTGCCCTTCTGGGGCGCAACGGGGCGGGCAAGACCTCGACCCTGCGGACCATTGCGCGCCTCGACAGTCCGCAGCTGACCCACGGCGAGATCTGGCTCGACCACCAGCCCCTGCACCGCATGCGGGCCTTCGAGGCAAGCCGTGTCGGCTGTCAGCTGGTCCCCGAGGACCGCCGCATTATCCCCGGCCTCTCGGTCGAGGAAAACCTCGAACTGGCGCGCATCGCGCCGCACCTGGGATGGGAGATCGAACGCGTCTACGAGCTGTTCCCCCGCCTTGGCGAGCGCCGCAAGCAGGAAGGCGTGACCCTGTCGGGCGGCGAACAGCAAATGCTGGCGATCGGCCGCGCGCTTGTGCGCGACATCAAGGTTCTTCTTCTGGACGAGCCCTATGAAGGCCTTGCCCCGGTGATCGTGCGCGAGATCGAGAAGACGCTCCACCTGATCCGGGAGCAAGGGATCACCACCGTGATCGTCGAGCAGAACGCCATCGCCGCGCTCAATCTCGCCGACCGTTCGGTGATCCTGGACACCGGCAAGGTGGTCTTTGACGGCACCGCCAAGGAGGTGCTCGACAGCCCCGAGCTTCGCCAGGAATATCTGGCCATCTAGGCAAGACACGCGAGACAGGAAGATAGCGCGCGGGCGCCGGGGACCACATCCCCCACCGCAGTTGAAGGAGTGGATGGACATGACCGAAACCAAGATGTATCCGCCAAGCCCCGAGTTCGTGAAGCAGGCCAAGATCGATGCCAAGACCTACGAGGAGTGGTATCAGCGGTCCGTCACCGACCCCGAGGGGTTCTGGGGCGAACACGGCAAGCGTATCGACTGGATCAAGCCCTACACGAAGGTGAAGAACACGACCTTCGCCTACCCCGATGTCTCGATCAAATGGTACGAGGACGCGACGCTGAACGTCGCGGCAAACTGCATCGACCGCCACCTTGCGATGCGCGGCGACCAGACGGCCATCATCTGGGAACCGGACGATCCCGCCGAAGCGGTGCGTCACATCACCTACAAGGAACTCCACCGCGAGGTTTCCAAACTCGCCAACGTGCTCAAGGGCCTTGGCATCAAGCGCGGCGACCGCGTCGTCCTTTACATGCCGATGATCCCCGAGGCCGCCTTCACCATGCTGGCTTGCGCCCGGATCGGCGCCGTTCACTCGGTCGTCTTCGGCGGGTTCTCGCCCGACGCGCTTGCCAGCCGCATCACCGACTGTGATGCCAGCCTTGTGGTCACCGCCGACGAAGGGCCGCGCGGGGGCAAGAATGTCCCGCTCAAGGCAAATGTGGACAAAGCACTGGAAATCCACGGCGACGTGCCGGTCCTCGTGGTCGAACGCACCGGCGCGAAGGTCGCCATCAAGGAAGGGCGCGACCACAGCTATACCGCGCTCATGGCCACCGCGTCCGACGATTGCCCGCCCGAGGAAATGAGCGCCGAGGATCCGCTCTTCATCCTCTACACCTCGGGCTCGACGGGTAAGCCGAAAGGGGTGCTCCATACCTCGGGCGGCTATCTGGTCTACGTCGCGATGACGCATGAATACGTCTTCGACTACCACGACGGTGACGTCTTCTGGTGCACGGCCGATGTCGGATGGATTACCGGGCACAGCTACATCGTCTATGGCCCGCTGGCCAATGGCGCCACCACGCTGATGTTCGAGGGCGTGCCGACGTGGCCAGACGTGGGCCGCTTCTGGGCCGTCTGCGAGAAGCACAAGGTCAACCAGTTCTACACCGCGCCGACCGCCATCCGCGCCCTCATGGCGCATGGGGAAGAGCCTGTGGAAAAATACGATCTCTCGTCGCTCAAGGTGCTTGGCACCGTCGGCGAGCCGATCAACCCCGAGGCGTGGGAATGGTACAACCGTGTCGTCGGCAAGGGCCGGTGCCCGATCGTCGACACCTGGTGGCAGACCGAAACCGGCGGCCACATGATCACGCCCATCCCGGGCGCCATTCCGACCAAGCCGGGCTCGGCCACCAAGCCCTTCTTCGGCGTCCAGCCCGTGGTCCTCGACCCGCAGTCCGGCGAGGAAATCACCTCGACCGAGGCCGAAGGCGTCCTCTGCTTCCGCGATTCCTGGCCGTCCCAGGCACGCAGCGTCTTCGGCGACCATGATCGCTTCGTGAAGACCTACTTTGCCGACTACAAGGGCTACTACTTCTCGGGCGACGGCTGCCGGCGCGACGCGGACGGCTACTACTGGATCACGGGGCGCGTGGACGACGTCCTGAACGTGTCCGGGCACCGGATGGGCACGGCCGAGATCGAATCGGCGCTCGTTGCGCACCCGAAGGTCTCGGAAGCCGCGGTCGTCGGCTTCCCGCACCCGGTCAAGGGACAGGGCATCTACTGCTATGTCACGCTGATGGCCGGCGAGGAGCCGTCCGAGGAACTCAGGACCGAGCTGCGCAACTGGGTCCGCAAGGAAATCGGCCCCATCGCCTCGCCCGACTACATCCAGTTCGCACCGGGCCTGCCGAAGACGCGTTCGGGCAAGATCATGCGTCGCATCCTGCGCAAGATCGCCGAGAACGACTATTCGAACCTTGGCGACACCTCGACGCTGGCCGATCCCTCGGTCGTCGACGACCTGATCGCCAACCGCATGAACCGCTAGGGGCAACGGGCGGCCCCGCCCGCCCCGGCCGGGCACAGGCGGGCGTCGCCCGCCCGGCGCGGCATCCGCGGACGAGGCACCAGCCAAAACAGACGAGGCGGCCCGGCATCGGGCCGCCCCTTCCTTCAAGGGCATGCGCCGGTCAGCAGACCTCGGGCATCACGTCCTGAACCTCGCTGATGTTTTCAACCCCCGGTTCGCACTGGCCGACCTCTTCCTCGATCTTCTGGGCACAGGCGCCAAGCAGAAGCACGACGGCAATGCATGCAAGCGGGAAAGACTTCATCTGCAATCCTCTTGTTCAACGAACTGACAATGCGCAAAGCCTAGCCTTGCCGCCCGAGCGCGCCTTGACATGGGTCAGATGGGTCAGACCGGAGGGGGCCTATTGCGCCGACCAGCCCCCGTCGACCGGGATCGCGGCGCCGGTGATGTTGTGGGCGTGGCGCGAGCAGAGCCAAAGGACCAGATGCCCGATCTCCTCGGGGTCCGAGGTGCGCAGCGTCGGCTGCTTTTCGGCCAGCATGTCGGCGATCCCCGCGGCCCGGTCCCCGCCGTGGCGCGCCGCGCGCGCCTGGATCTGCGGTTCGATGAGCGCGGTTTCCACCCATCCGGGGCAGATGGCGTTGACCGTCACGCCCCCCGATTCCTTCGTCCCGGCGCGCGCGTATTCAAGCGCGCCGACCTTGGTCAGGCCGACGATGCCGAATTTCGAGCTGACGTAGGGCGCCTTCTCTTTCGAGGCGACCAGCCCATGGACCGAAGCGATGTTGATGACCCGCCCGTAACCCCGCTCGGCCATCACCGGCAGCCCTAGGCGCATGGTATCGAAGGCGGCCGAGAGGTTCACCGCGATGACCTGATCCCAGGTCTCGCGCTTCATTTCGGCCATCGGCGCGGTGGCCTGCATGCCGGCGTTGTTGACGATGATGTCGGCCCCGCCCCACAGGCGCACGCCCTCCATCATCTCCTCGATCTGGGCAGGATCGCGCAGGTCGGCGTGGAAGTACTTGGCCTGCGGCGCGCCCAATGCCTCGAGATGCTCAAGGAATTCGTGCACCTCCGCGTCCCCTGCCCGCCCATGAACGGCGATCCGGGCACCGGCTGCGGCCAACACTTCCGCAACGCCCCGGCCGATCCCCTTCAACGCCCCCGTGACCAGCGCGGTCTTTCCGGAAAGTTCGGTCATGTTGCTTCCCTCCGTTGCATGGCGGGCCGCCCCGGGGCCCTGCCATTCGTCCGTGTCTCCATCTTTCCCCTTGAATAGTCCCATTCGAGGTCTGCCGCGACCCCGGAAATGCCGCTATATCGCCGGCGCGGCGGCATGGGACGGATCGCACCGTTCATCCTCCTCACCGCATCTTCCCGGTCCGGGCGCCGAGCCAGCGCTACACGGACGTCGACGTCCGATCCGCGCGCCCCTCGGCCCGGGCATGCCCGACCCCTTCCCGACCGCCGCGGACCTTCTCGTCATGTTCCGCCACACCCTTGCGCCCGGCCGCGACGGCATCCGATGGCGCATCACGCTTTTCAGCCGCGAAAGGCTCGCGTATAAGCGCGGACAGCGCACAAACAGGCTCAAGGCCCCGCGAAGACGGGCCGACACAACCCGATCGAGGAACGCATGGCAAAACAGACCCACGACGGCGACGTCGCCTTCATCGAAGCGCTCGCCCGGCTCCTGCGCGAGAACGACCTGACCGAGCTCGAGGTGAACCGCGAATACGGAGAGGACGACAGCCTTACGGTTCGTGTCGCGCGCCAGACGGCGCCCGCACCCGCGCCGGTCGCGCCCGCGCCCGCCCCGGCGGCTGCCCCGGCGCCGGCGCCCGCCCCGACGGCGGCGGCACCCGAAGCGACCGAAGCCGCGCCGGAAGATCCCGCGCAGCATCCGGGCTGCGTGACCTCGCCCATGGTCGGCACGGCCTATCTTGCGCCCGAGCCCGGCGCCGAGCCCTTCGTCAAGGTCGGCGACCAAGTCGCCGAGGGGCAGACGCTTCTCATCATCGAGGCCATGAAGACCATGAACCAGATCCCCTCGCCGCGCGCCGGCACGGTTAAGCGGATCCTCGTCGCCGACGCGACCCCGGTCGAGTTCGGCACCCCGCTGATGATCGTCGAGTGATCGCATGTTCAAGAAGATCCTGATCGCCAACCGGGGCGAGATTGCGCTTCGCGTCATCCGCGCCTGCCGCGAGATGGGCATCGCTTCCGTTGCCGTCCATTCGACGGCCGACGCCGATTCGATGCATGTGCGCATGGC
>RFGD01000503.1 GCA_003696705.1 Alphaproteobacteria bacterium
ATCCCCTCGGGTTCGGGGCAGATCACGGGCAACTTCACGGTGGAAGAGGCGACGAAGCTTGCGGTGCTGTTGCGGGCCGGCGCCCTGCCGGCCGAGATGGAGTTTCTCGAGGAACGCACGATCGGTCCCGAACTTGGCCGCGATTCCATCGAGGCGGGCAAGATCGCGACCATCGTCGCCGGTATCGCCGTTCTGGTCTTCATGGTGCTGTCATACGGGCTTTTCGGGGTCTTTGCCGACGTTGCGCTTGCCTTCAACGTCGTGATGGTCCTGGGCCTTCTGTCGGCCATCGGCGCGACGCTGACGCTTCCCGGCATCGCCGGCATCGTCCTGACCATCGGCATGGCTGTCGACGCCAACGTCCTGATTTTCGAACGGATCCGGGAAGAGTTGCGCCGGGCAAAGGGGCCGGCCCGCGCCATCGAGCTTGGATACGAGAAGGCGCTCTCGGCCATTCTGGACGCCAACATCACGACGCTCATCACGGCGGCGATCCTGTTCGCGATGGGCTCGGGGCCTGTGCGCGGCTTCGCGGTCACGCTTGGCCTTGGCATCATCACGTCGGTCTTCACGGCCTATTTCGTGACCCGTCTTCTGGTCGTCATGTGGCTTGAACGCCGCCGGCCCAAGACAATCACGGTCTGAGGGATCCCCCATGCGACTGAAGCTTGTTCCCGAAAACACCTCGATCCGCTTCTTCCGGCGCTGGCAGTTGACGTTCGGCGCCTCGGCAGTTGCGGTTGTCGGCTCGATCCTCATGCTTCTGGTAATGGGGCTCAACTTCGGGATCGACTTTCGCGGCGGCACGACCATTCGCACCGAAAGCACGACGCCGGTAGACGTCGGGGCCTACCGGTCGGCCATTCAGCCGCTCGATCTCGGCGACGTCTCGATCACCGAGGTCTTTGATCCCACGTTCCGCGCCGACCAGCACGTGGCGATGATCCGCATTCAGGCCCAGGAAGGGCAAGAGGCCGTGCCGGCCGAGGTCGTCAAGGCGGTTGAAGAGGCGCTGCGCAGCGTCGACCCCGCGATCCGCTTCACTTCCGTCGAGAGCGTCGGTCCGAAGGTCTCGGGCGAGCTGATCCGTGCCGCGGTGATCGCCGTCGTCCTCGCGAATCTGGCCGTTCTCTTCTACATCTGGCTGCGGTTCGAATGGCAGTTCGCCGTTGGCGCGGTGGCGGCGCTTGTCCACGATGTGGTGGTCACGCTGGGCATCTTCAGCCTGTTTCAGATCCGCTTCGATCTTTCCATCATCGCGGCGCTTCTGACCATCGTCGGCTATTCGCTGAACGACACCGTCGTCATCTTCGACCGCGTGCGCGAGAACCTGCAGAAATACAAGAAGATGCCCCTTGAAGAGCTTCTTGACCTGTCGATCAACGAAACCCTGTCGCGGACGCTCATGACCTCGGTCACGACGCTGATCGCGCTGATTGCGCTACTCGTCCTCGGCGGCGACGTGATCCGCGGGTTCGTGTTCGCCATGACATGGGGCGTGATTGTCGGCACCTATTCCACGGTCTTCGTGGCGACAAAGATCCTTCTCTGGCTGGGCGTCAAGCGCGACTGGTCCAAACCGGACCAGAGCGCCGGAACGCGGTTCGCCGACGCAGGCTCATGATCCTGGGTCCGCCCGGGCCCGAAGGGCTGGGCGATCTGGCGCTCGTCCTCTCGGGTGCCGTCCTGGGCGGGCTGGTGCGCGGATTCTCGGGCTTTGGCACGGCAATGATCTACCTGCCCTTCGCGGGACAGGTCATGCCGCCGGTCTGGGCGCTGACGACGCTTCTCATGATGGATCTGATCGGCCCCGTGCCAAACATCGTCCGATCCTTTCGCGCGGCGCAGGCGGGCGATCTGCGCCGCCTTCTTCTCGGCGCGGCCGCCGGGGTGCCGCTCGGCGTTTTCATCCTTGCCCACAGTCGGCCCGAGGTCTTCCGTTACACCGTCTCGATCCTGGCGCTTTTCCTTCTTGGCCTTCTTCTGGCGGGCTTTCGCCATCGCGGCGGGCTGAGCCGCCGGGCCATGGTCGGCACCGGCGCGCTCGGCGGGTTTCTTGGCGGTGTGGCCGGGCTGCCGGGGCCGCCGGTGATCCTCCTTTACATGTCGGGTCCGCACACGCCGGCCGAGATCCGGGCAACGACCATGATCTATCTTTTCGGCATCGACGTCATGCTGATGAGCGTGTTCGTGGTTTCCGGCCTTCTGGATGGGCGCGCCATTCTCCTTGGGCTGGGACTTGCCGTCCCCTATCTTCTGAGCAACCTTGCCGGCGCGGCGATCTTCCGCCCCGGGCGGGCGCGTCTCTACCGGGGCGTGGCCTATTGCATCATCGCGGCGTCGGCCGTTCGCGGCCTGCCGCTCTGGCACTGACGGAAGGAAACGATGCGTATCAGCGACGTGGATTACGGCAACGGCCTGCCCATCGATGCCTATGGGCCAGGATACTTCCGCATCGGCGGCCAGGTTCACGAAGGGCCACGGATCCTCCACGGCGGGGCGTCGATGCCGTGGGAAGGGCTTGCCGACGAGGGGCCGCTTCTTGCGCTTGCCAGCAAGATCGACGTTCTTCTGATCGGCACCGGGGCAGAGATGCGTTTCCTGGCCGAGGGGCTTGACGCGCGATTGGCCGCGGCCGGTATCGGCGCCGAGCCCATGGCGACACCTTCCGCCTGCCGGACCTACAACGTGCTTCTGTCCGAAGGGCGCCGCGTCGCCGCCGCGCTATTGCCAGCGGACTGGGTGGCCGCCGACGCCCCCTGACGGCGCGGCCTCGTGGCCAAGGACCCGGGCGGCCAGCTCTCGGACCAGCTTGCGTTCCATGGCGCGCTGATAGTCGGCGAACCCATTGGCCACTTCGACGAAGGCGCCGGGCCCGTGGATGACCTCGGCGCGGAAGTATCCGGGAAGCTGGCGGGCCGTTGACGCATCCACGATGACCAGCGCGTTGATCAGGATCTCGTCCGGGATCGTCCGGCGCACGTGCGAGGGGCGGGGCCCGTCGTTGCTTTGCCCGTCGCCCGAGATGTCGAGGGTCCGCCCCCAGCAGGCCGGTGCCCGGCGAAGGAGTGCGGCGCCACGGGCCATGGCGCTGCCGACGGCGGTCGTCGGGGCGGTCGGCCGGTCGTTCCACATCAGAAGGCGCTCGGCCACCGCGTCGAGCGCGGCGCTGTCGCGGATCTCGGTCCAGTCGAGGACAAGCCGCTCGGCGTCGCGCCCGCTCCAGAGGAAGACGGCAAGGGCGACGGTCGTCCGATCCGGCGACAGGATTGCCTGCCGGACCGGACGGGACACGAGCGCATGGGCAAGACCGTCGAGCTGAAGCCGGAATTCGGCGGCATCGACCGACCCCGAGACGTCGAGGCCCAGGGCCAGCGCCTGCCGGCATTGCGCCATGGCCGGCGCCGTCGGGGCACAAAGGGCCAGTGCCACGAAAAACGCCGCGGCCCTTACCAATGGCCCACGTTCGGCATGCTGATCCACGGCTCTTCCGGCGGCAGCGGGTCGCCCATCTGCAACAGCTCGATCGAGATGTTGTCCGGCGAGCGCACGAAGGCCATGCGCCCGTCACGCGGGGGGCGGTTGATGGTGACGCCATTGTCCATGAGGTGCCTGCACATCTCGTAGATGTTCTCCACCGCATAGGCGAGATGCCCGAAATGACGGCTGTCCGACGGCAGCCCCGGGTCGCCGTCCCAGTTCCAGGTCAGCTCGACCGGGCATTCGGGCTGATCCGGCGGGGCCATGAAGACCAGGGTGAAGCGTCCCTCCTCGTTGTCGATGCGCCGCGTCTCGACAAGGCCAAGGAGGCTGAAGAAATGCATTGTCTTTTCAAGGTCCAGTGCGCGGACCATCGTGTGCAGGTATCTGATTTTCATGAAAACATCTTCCCTGTTGCATGTTCGGTCACGGCTCCGAGTATCGGCCGGATTCCCGGGCGCTTCAACGAGGATCCGACGCCCGGCGGCCGGTCGGCTGCAGCGCTCTTTCGCGGTTGGCTTGCCGGCGGGCAAGCGATAATCTCGCGCCCGAGACATCCGAGGACAACGCCATGCCGCTAAGCCCCGAACAGGAAGCCGAAATCGAAGAATTGCGCGCCCGGCGCGCCGCGACGCTTCGGCCCGTGTCGCCGGGCCTCGAGGCGCATCTCTACAAGGCGCACCCGGTCCTGGACCACGGTTTCGTGCGCGTGATCGACTACATGGGCGATGACGCGGCCATCGTGCAGGCCGCCCGGGTCAGCTATGGCAAGGGCACCAAGTCGGTGTCCAACGACGAGGGGCTCATCCGCTATCTGATGCGGCACTGGCATTCGACCCCCTTCGAGATGTGCGAGATCAAGCTGCACGTGAAGTTGCCGATCTTCGTCGCCCGCCAGTGGATCCGGCACCGCACCGCCAACGTCAACGAGTATTCGGCACGCTATTCGATCCTCGATCGCGAGTTCTACATCCCGTCCCCCGAGGCGCTGGCGCTGCAGTCGACGCAGAACAACCAGGGGCGCGGCGCCCCGCTCGACCCCGAGGCGGCGGCAAGGGTGCTCGAGATCCTGAAGGCGGACGCGGCGCGCGCCTATGACCATTACGAGGAAATGGTCGACCGGATAGGCCTGGCCCGAGAGCTTGCGCGCATGAACCTGCCCGCGAACATCTACACGCAGTGGTACTGGAAGATCGATCTGCACAATCTCTTGCACTTCCTCCGGCTTCGCGCGGACCCGCACGCCCAGTACGAGATCCGGGTCTATGCCGAGACGATCGGCAAGCTGGTCGCCGACTGGGTGCCGATGACCTGGCGCGCGTATCAGGAGTTGCGGGGAGGGGCGGTTGCTGTCGTGCGTCAGGCGCTTGGCTGCCTGCGCCGTATGTTTGCCGGCTAGGAGGTGACGCA
>RFGD01000504.1 GCA_003696705.1 Alphaproteobacteria bacterium
CGCACGGCCCGATCCGAGGCCAAGGCCGCCTTCGGCAACGACGAGGTCTATATCGAGAAATACCTTGGCCGGCCGCGCCACATCGAGGTGCAGGTCTTCGGCGACGGCAAGGGCAATGCCGTGCATCTCGGAGAGCGCGACTGCTCGCTCCAGCGCCGTCACCAGAAGGTCTTCGAAGAGGCGCCGGGGCCCGTCATCGACCCCGATACGCGGGCCCGGATCGGGAAGGTCTGCGCCGATGCGATTGCCCGGATCGGCTATGCCGGGGCCGGCACCATCGAGTTTCTCTACGAGGACGGCGAGTTCTATTTCATCGAGATGAACACGCGCCTTCAGGTCGAACATCCGGTCACCGAAGCCGTCTTCGGCGTCGATCTCGTGCACGAGCAGATCCGCGTCGCCGAAGGCTTGGGCATGTCCTTCCGCCAGGAAGAGCTCGAGGTGAACGGCCACGCCGTCGAGGTGCGGATCAACGCCGAAAAGCTTCCGAACTTCACGCCCTGCCCGGGGCGGGTGACGACCTATCACGCGCCCGGCGGGTTCGGTGTGCGGATGGACTCGGGCCTTTACAATGGCTACGCCATCCCGCCCTATTACGACAGCCTCATCGGAAAGCTGATCGTTCACGGCCGCAACCGCCCCGAAGCGCTGTCGCGACTGAACCGGGCCCTGGGCGAGCTCATCGTCGACGGGATCGACACTACCATCCCGCTGTTCCACGATCTTCTGCAGGAAGACGCCATCATTTCCGGCGACTACGATATTCACTGGCTCGAGACGTGGCTCGAACGGAAATTCGGCGCGGCGTGAGCGGCGGGCGCGCTGGGGGCGGCGCGCCGCCCCCTTGCGGTCGCGCGAGCCCATCCCTTCATCTCAGGTGGAGGATCGTCGAAAGCGCAGAGCCCACATGAGCGGCCCCATCACACCCGAGCTTCTTCTGAGCGCCTACGCCGCGGGTGCCTTCCCCATGGCCGAGAGCCGCGATGCGCGCGACGTGTTCTGGCTGGCGCCGAGGCGCCGCGGAATCATCCCGCTTGACGGGTTCCACATCTCGCGCTCGCTGGCACGGCGCATCCGTCGCGGGGACTATCGGGTGACGATCGACACCGCCTTTGGCGATGTCGTGGATGCCTGCGCCGACCGGCCCGAAACCTGGATCAATGCCGATATCCGGCGTCTCTACCTTCAGCTCTTCTCCCTTGGCCATGCGCATTCGGTCGAGGTCTGGATGGACGGCGCCCTGGCCGGCGGCCTTTACGGCGTGTCGCTTGGCGGGGCGTTCTTCGGCGAAAGCATGTTCTCGCGACGCACGGACGGCTCGAAGATCGCCCTCGCCTATCTCGTCTCGCGCCTCAGGGCGGGCGGCTATCTTCTTCTGGATACACAGTTCCTGACCGACCACCTCGCCTCGCTAGGCGGCATCGAGATTTCGCGCGAGGACTATCACCGACGCCTCGAGAAGGCGCTTGCGGCCGATGCGGACTTCTTCCGTCAGCCGCCCGACGTCTCTCCGTCCGAGGTCTTGCAACTCAGAAGCCAGACGTCATAGCGCGCGTCGTCAAGCGCATTCAGCGCCGGCGAAGATGCCACCATCCAGCCGGCGAAACGGCGCTCGTCCTTCTTCCGGTCATGGATGATGACATAGCCGAAGGCATCGCGCGAGGGATCCTCGGCCGGGTATCGACATTCCTTCAGCGTGACGTCGAAGCGCGCATAGGTCGCCGTCTCGCCATTCGCCAGTTCGATGTCCGTCGTCTCGCCCGTCAGCTTGTCGAGCCCGCGCAGCACGCCGCCCACGCCCGTCGCCCCGGCAAGCTCGGCTTCCTCCTCGTAGGCCGGGTTCGGCGTCTCGACCAGGGACGCGCCCGGGGCGAGCGGTTCCTCGGTCAGGATGCCGACGCCGTCTTCCGCCGGCACCTCGAGAAGCTCGGCGCCGAGGCTCTCGGGAAGCGCCTCTTGCGCGCGCAGCGCCGCGGGCACGCCGGCAGTCGCCAGAATCGTGAGGGCGCCGGCCAGCGCCCGGCGGACATGGCTTGCGCTCATTGGCTCGATTGCTTGTCGGACCCGCCGACATACTTCAGAAGAAGGTGCAGAAGGCTCACGGCACCCTGCGTATCAAGGATTTCGCCGCCCGGCTCGATGTTCTCCATCGCGCCGCCCGGGATGATCTCGACGAAATTGTCCCCGAGAAGCCCTTCCGACGAGATCACGGCCGCGCTGTCGGTGGGGATGAGGATGTCCTTGCGGATGCCCAGGCGCGCGTCCGCAAGATACGTCTCTCGGTTGAGGTCGAGCTTGCGCACCGAGCCGATCTTGACGCCCGCAAGGCGCACGTCCGTGCCGACGGTGACACCATCGACAGAGCGGAAGCTGGCCGTCAGTTCGTAGCTGTCCCCGCCGGTCGAAAACCCGGTCGCCTGCCCCGCGTAGACAAGAAAGCCGATCGCCGCGGCGAGGACGACCCCGCCGACGATGACCTCGGTCGTGGATTCACTGGTGGCCATGTCCGCTTATTCCGGCTGCCAGGCTTCGTAGTCCGCGCGCTCGACCGGATGGGCGCGATGAAGCGACCCAGGCGGGACATAGGCGCGTTCGGTCCCCGTCAGGTTCGGGTGATGGGGCTGTTCCCAGGGCTTGTGCGGAAGCGGCCGTTCGGTCGGCGGTTCGTCCCAGGTGAAGTGCAGCCAGCCGTGCCAGTCCGGCGAAATGCGCGACGCCTCGGCCTCGCCGTTGTAGATGACCCAGCGGCGCCGGCCGTCGCGCGATCTGTAGAAGACGTTGCCCTCGGCGTCCTCGCCGACCTTGACGCCCTTGCGCCAGGTGTAAAGGAGCGTGCCGAGCGTCGAGCCGTTCCACCACGTCACGAGTCGCTTCAGAAATTCCATGGCCATCCTCCGCAAATGGTCCGCTTTCATATGGACCATGGCTTCGCCGAGGTCCAGAGCGAAGAAGGTCGCAACCGGGCACGGAAAAGGGGCGCGGCCGTGGGCGCGCCCCCTTGCAACCTTGCCGCCGTCACAGAGCCGGTCAGCCGGCCGAGACGGGCTTTTCTTCCTTCTTCTGATCCGAATAGATCAGAAGCGGTTTGGCGTCCGGGGCCGTCACGGCCTCTTCGTTCACGACGACCTCCTCGACGCCTTCCATCGAGGGCAGTTCGAACATGGTGTCAAGAAGGATGTCTTCCATGATCGAGCGAAGCCCCCGCGCGCCGGTCTTGCGCTCGATCGCCCGGCGGGCGATGGCGCGAAGCGCGTCCTCGGTGAAGGTCAGGCGCACGCCTTCCAGTTCGAACAGGCGCTGGTACTGCTTGACGAGGGCGTTCTTCGGTTTCGACAGGATCTCGACCAGTGCGTCCTCGTCGAGGTCCTCGAGCGTCGCGATGACCGGCAGGCGGCCGACGAATTCGGGGATGAGGCCGAACTTCAGCAGGTCCTCGGGTTCGAGCGACTTCAGCAGATCGCCGACCTTCTGCTCCTTCTCGTCCTTCACCTCGGCCCCGAAGCCGATGGCCGAACCCTTGCCGCGCTGGGCAATGATCTTCTCGAGCCCCGCGAAGGCGCCGCCGCAGATGAAAAGGATGTTGGTCGTGTCGACCTGAAGGAATTCCTGCTGCGGATGCTTGCGCCCGCCCTGCGGCGGCACGCTGGCGACCGTACCTTCCATGATCTTCAGAAGCGCCTGCTGCACCCCCTCGCCCGAGACGTCGCGCGTGATCGAGGGGTTGTCGGACTTCCGCGTGATCTTGTCGACCTCGTCGATGTAGACGATGCCGCGCTGGGCGCGCTCGACATTGTATTCCGACGCCTGCAAGAGCTTCAGGATGATGTTCTCGACATCCTCGCCGACATAGCCGGCCTCGGTCAGGGTGGTCGCGTCGGCCATGGTGAAGGGGACGTCGAGAATACGCGCCAGCGTCTGCGCCAGAAGCGTCTTGCCGCAGCCCGTCGGGCCGATCAGCAGAATGTTCGACTTGGCCAGTTCGACGTCGCTGCCCTTCCCGGCATGCTCGAGCCGCTTGTAGTGGTTGTGCACCGCGACCGAGAGAACCCTTTTCGCATGGGCCTGCCCGATGACGTAGTCGTCCAGAACCTGGCAGATTTCCTTCGGCGTCGGCACGCCGTCGCCGGACTTGAATTCGGAACCCTTCGTTTCTTCCCGGATGATGTCCATGCACAGCTCGACGCATTCATCGCAGATGAACACGGTCGGCCCGGCAATGAGCTTGCGCACCTCGTGCTGGCTCTTTCCGCAGAACGAGCAGTAGAGGGTGTTCTTCGAGTCGCCAGAGTTGGTCGCCATTCCTTACCTCGACGGGTTCACGGTCCCGGGCAGCGAATGTGACCACCGCCCGGCACAAGAAAGAGTAGGCCAGCGCAACGGCAGGCACAACGGCAAATTGGCCAGATCGCCCCGTCTTGAAACAACGCGAGGCCAACTGTCCACATCGTTCACGCTCAGGCCTCGGCGCCCTTGTCGCGCGGCGCCACGATCTCGTCGATCAGGCCGAAGGCCTTGGCTTCCTCGGCCGTCATGAAGTTGTCGCGGTCAAGGGCCTGCTCGACCTTCTTCAGCGGCTGGCCGGTGTGCTTGACGTAGATGCGGTTCAGCCGATCCTTCAGTTCGAGGATTTCCTTGGCATGCAGCGCGATGTCGGATGCCTGTCCCTGGAAGCCGCCCGACGGCTGGTGCACCATGATGCGGCTGTTCGGAAGGGCATAGCGCATCCCGGGCTCGCCTGCGGCAAGAAGAAGCGACCCCATCGATGCCGCCTGCCCGATCACGAGGGTCGAGACCTTCGGCTTGATGTACTGCATCGTGTCGTAGATCGACAGGCCCGAGGTCACGACACCGCCGGGGCTGTTGATATACATCGAGATTTCCTTCGAGGGGTTCTCGGACTCGAGGAACAGGAGCTGTGCGACGATGAGCGTGGCCATGCCGTCGTGGACCGGCCCCGAGACGAAGACGATGCGCTCCTTCAAAAGGCGCGAGAAGATGTCATAGGCCCGTTCGCCGCGCGAGGTCTGCTCGACCACCATCGGCACCAGCGTGTTCATGTAGACGTCGAGTGGATCTTTCATGTCTCTTCCTGCCTGAGATTGCCCGCCCCCCGCGCCGGGGCCAGGGGTTGTCGCGCGGGTGCTCTTCGGAGTCTTAGTGGCGCGTCAGGACCCCCGCAAGGGGCTGCGGCCGAAAAGGGTCAACCGCCCGCCGACGCCTTTTCCTCCAGCCGAAGCCACTCGTCCTCGGCCTCGGCAAGACGGAGCTGGCGTTCGGCAAGGGCCTCGGTCGCCTTGCGGAACTTGACGGGCTCTCGGGTGAAAAGATCGGGGGCGGACAGGAATTCCTCGAGCTTGCGGATTTCCGCCTCGAGCCGCTCGATCTCGGCCGGCAGGGCCTCGAGACGATGGGCCTCGGTGAATGTCAGCCCGTCGCGCGCCGCCTTCCCCGACCCGTTCCCGCCCTTCGGGGCCCGGTCGCCGCCCTTCGCCTC
>RFGD01000004.1 GCA_003696705.1 Alphaproteobacteria bacterium
TCCGGGACAGCTTCCCAGATCATGCCCCAATCGGACGCCTGCCGGGCCGAGATCTTCTCGGCGAACAGGGCTGCGCCCATGGCCTTCGAGAACCCCACCTGCCGCGGCAGCCAGTAGGTTCCGCCCGCATCCGGAATAAGGCCGATGCGGCTGAATGCCTGGATGAAGCTGGCGCCCTCGGCGGCGATGACGACATCGGCCGCAAGGGCAAGGTTGGCCCCGGCGCCAGCCGCGGCGCCATTCACGGCCGCGATGGTCGGAATGGGGCACTCATAGATTGCCATCAGCATGGGTTCGTATTCGTCGCGAAGCGTCCGTTCGAGGTCGAGCGCGGCGCCCGACGCGCGGTCGCCAAGATCCTGGCCCGAGCAGAAGGCGCGGCCCTCGCCGGTCATGACCAGAACCCGCGCCTCGCCCGGCGCTTCCCGCACGGCGTGCAGGATCTCGGCGCGCATCTGGGTGTTGAGCGCATTCATGACCTCGGGCCGGTTCAACGTGATGACCGCGACGTCGTCCTGAACCTCGTAGCGAATGGTGGAATAGACCATGGGGCTTTCGCTCCTCTCGTGCCTCGTTCGGTATCGAGCGGCAGCATAGCCGACCGTGCGGACGAGAAAAGCGAAACCCCGCGTCAGGACCGAAGAATGTCCTCGAGACGGCGCTTCTCGTCCTCGGTCAATGCCTTGGGGGTCGGTTCTGCGCCCAGCGCGCGTCGGCGCAGATAGACGGCGACAAGCCCGATACCGACTGCCAGCATCAAGGGGCCCGATATCCAGAGAAGGATGTTCGCCCCCCGCGCCGTCGGCCGCAAGAGCACGAACTCGCCATAGCGGTCCACGATGTATTGCACGACCTCTTCGTCGCTGTCGCCGGCCAGAAGCCGCTCGCGCACGAGAATGCGCAGATCCCGCGCCAGCTCGGCGTTGGAATCGTCGATGGATTCGTTCTGGCATACGAGACAGCGAAGCCCCTTCGAGATCTCGCGCGCACGCGCCTCGAGCGCCGGATCGGCAAGCATCTCGTCAGGCTGGACGGCCAGTGCCCCGTGCGCGGAAAGAAGGCCAAGGACAAGAACGAGAATTCGCAGCATGCAGGGTTACTCCGCGGGAACGCCCGCCGCCGGCGGCCGTCGCGCGGCGGCCGTGGCGACGCGGATCCGCCGGTCGCTCAGACTCAGAAGACCGCCGAGCGCCATGATGATGGCGCCCATCCAGATCCAGTCGGCGAAGGGTTTGATGTAGCTTCGGATCGCCCAGCCGCCCTCTGCCTGACGGTCGCCGATGACGACATAGACATCGCGCAGAAGGCTCTGGTCGATGGCGGCTTCGGTCGTCGGCATCCCGGCGACGGGATAGATGCGCTTCTGCGGCCTCAGCCTGTCCAGCACCTTGCCGTCACGTTCCAGCCGGAAGATCCCTTCCGTCGCCACGTAGTTCGGCCCCTCGACCTCGTGGACGTTCTCGAGCGTCAAGGTATAGGCGCCAAGAGTGAAGCTCTCGCCGACCTTCAGGACGCGAATGTCCTCCTTCTGCCAGGCCAGAAGGCCGGCGATGGCGAAGATGACGATGCCAAGGCCCGCATGGGCAAGGCCCCGGCCCCAATCGCCGCGCGGCAGGCGGCCGAGCCGACGCAGTCTTTCGACAAGGCGGCCACGGCCGGTGCGAAGGAAAAGATCGACCGCGGCGCCCGACACGAGCCAGGCGCCCAGGGCCACGCCGATCGGCCCGAGGGCCGAGCGCCCCGTCTGCACAGCCCAGGCCAGCGCCCCCAGCGCAAGGGCGAGGATCAGGGCGTGACGAAGCTGCCAGAGCGCCCGACGGATCCGGCCGCGCTTCCAGGGCAGGATCGCGCCGACGGGCAGGACGATGGCGATCGCGACCATGAAGGGCGTGAAGGCCACGTTGAAGAACGGCGCGCCGACAGACAGCTTGCGCGCGAAGAACAGCTCGGCCGCCAGGGGCCAGACCGTGCCCACGAAGACCACGAAGCTGGAAACGGCAAGAAGCACATTGTTCAGAAGAAGGGCCGATTCCCGGCTGACCATGCCGAAGACGCCCCGCGCCTGCATGGCCGGCGCCCGCAGCGCAAAGAGCGTAAGCGACCCGCCAAGCGCCGCTGCAAGAATGGCCAGGATGAAGACCCCGCGCTCGGGATCGTTGGCGAATGCATGAACGCTGGTCAGCACGCCCGAGCGCACGATGAACGTCCCTATGAGCGAGAAGCCGAACGCAAGTATCGCCAGAAGGATCGTCCAGCTCTTCAGGCTCTCGCGCTTTTCGACGACGATGGCCGAGTGCAAGAGCGCCGCGGCGATGAGCCAGGGCATGAAGCTGGCGTTCTCGACGGGGTCCCAGAACCAGAAGCCGCCCCAGCCAAGTTCATAGTAGGCCCACCAGGATCCCAGGGCGATCCCGATCGTCAGGAACACCCAGGCCGCCAGGGTCCAGGGCCGCACCCATCGCGCCCAGGCGGCGTCGACCCGCCCCTCGAGAAGGGCGGCCGCCGCGAACGAGAAGCAGACCGACAGACCGACATAGCCGAGATAGAGAAACGGTGGATGGAAGGCGAGGCCGGGGTCCTGCAGAAGCGGGTTCAGGTCCTGCCCGTTCATGGGCGGGAACGGCACACGCTCGAAGGGGTTCGAGGTGAAAAGGATGAAGGCATAGAACGCCACGCCAATCATCGCCTGCACGCCCAGGACGCGCGCCTTCAGCGTCGGCGGCAACGCGCTGCCGAAGACCGACACCGCGGCGCCGAAGGCGGCAAGGACCAGGACCCACAGAAGCATCGAGCCTTCGTGGTTTCCCCATGTCCCCGAGATCTTGTAGATGAGCGGCTTGGCCGTGTGCGAGTTCGCGATAACGACCCGAAGCGAAAAGTCGGACGTGACGAAGGCCCAGACCAGCGCGCCGAAGGCGATTGCGGCCAGAAGGAATTGCGCAACCGCAGCAGGATCGGCCACGGCCATCCATGCGGGCCATCGTCGGGTGGCGCCGACAAGCGGGAAGAACATCTGAAGGACCGCTACAACGGCGGCAAGGACAAGGGCGAAATGGCCAAGTTCGACGATCATGCGTCGGACCATAGCGGCATGGCGAAGCGCCGCCAATACCCGTGCGCCCGTGTCGCAGCCCCTTCGTCTACCCGCGGCGCCCGCCCCCGGGCTGGCGCCCGTCCGGCCGGCAAGGCCCCAGCGCCTGACGGACCGACCGCGACACGAGTTCGGCCGCGGCGCAAAGCGCCTGCGCCGCCATCCGGACGTCGCGCGACCGGGGGCGCGTGCCCTTTCGCCGAAGGACCCCGCTTTGCGCCGGTCCCGATTTACCCTTTCGCATCTTCATCCCCTTGGGAGCCTTTCCCTGATAAGCGTCGACAACTCCACCAGCACATGCGTCGTGCGGGTCAGCGCCTCGCGCGTGGCCTGATCCTTCTGATAGTCCCGGTAGAGAAGATAGAAGACGAGGCCGACCCAGGGCCCGTGTTCGGACAGGATGGTCTTGACAAGCGTCTCGGTCATCGCGCGGCCCTCTCGGCAATCTCGTCAAGTGCGGGATTGGGGTCGAGAAGCGCCTGTTCCTCCGCGCTTGCGCCCGTGGCCCGCAGGCCGGCCGCCGCTGCCCCCTCGGGCGGAAAGAGGCGTGCGCCGAGGGCCAGCGCCTTCAGGATGCGCGCCCGCTCGTCCTGCGCCTTCGCCTGATACCGCGCCCCGAAGTAGAACGAGACGACCGCCCCCATGAGCCACCACAAGGGCTCGGGGATCAGCGCCACGCCCTGCATGCGTGCCGCGAACCAGGACGGCGACCACATCGCCGCGACGAAAAGCCCGATCGTGCCGAAGGCGAGCGTCGGCCGCGGCAGCCGGTTCAGCCCATCAACGAGGCGATCGAAGCGTCCCCTGCGGGCAAGGCCGAACTCGGCGGCGAACTGCTCGAGCGCCGCGGCCCTCGCCATCGCCTCGCGCTCGGCCGCGCGGTCGGCATTCTCGCGGAAGGCGCCGATGGTCTCGACAACGCTGTTCGTGCGCCCGTCACCACCAAGGAGGATGCGAAGGATGTCCGGTATCAGCCCCATGCGCGCACCCTTTCGGCATGGGCGGCATCGGTCAGCCGGAACCGGGCCGAGACATAGGCCTCGGCGCGCAGGATCCAGCCCCCCTTGCCGCCGTCCCGGCGCCGGGCGAACTTGCGCAGGCGCGGATTGCGGTCTGCAAGAGCGTAGTAGTAGTTGCGCCGCACGATCCCGTAGGCGTCCGCCAGAAGCGTCGCACCGGCAAGCCGTTCGGCCCGCGTCGCCGCCGCCGCCGTCTGCGGGCCGACCATCCCGTCGACCGTAACGGGAAGCCCCAGCCGGACCAGAAGCCGCTGCAGAAGCCGGACCGCCATCGCGCCGGCATTGACCTGCATGTCGAACACGGACGGCTGCAGCGCCGATGGCAAGCGGTCAAGCCGCGGCCGTCGAAAGTAGTGCTCGATGAAGATGCGCGTCGCCTCTGCGGGCGACAGGCGGCGCAGGTCTTCGACCGTGACGGCGCCGTCGCCGTCAAGATCGCGACCCAGGCGCCGCAGGGTGCCAAGTGTCACCCCATGTTTGGTCGCGCCGCCGGGGTCATCGGGGTCGTCCACGAAACCGCCTTCGCGGGCAACGATCTCGGCCGCGATCCGTTCGATCGGATCCATGAAGCTCTCCGCAAGTTGTGTGAAACTTGCGAAAAACTTTCCACGACGACGGTTAAGATCCGTTTGCCTGACCGTTCGGGTCCACGTAGATGCCCTGTTCCTTCAGCGCGTCCACGACCTCTTTCGGCATGTAGTTCTCGTCGTGTTTGGCAAGGATTTCCGTCGCTTCGAAGACGCCGTTGGCATAGCGCCCAAGGGCGACGACGCCCTGACCCTCGCCGAACAGATCCGGCAGGACGCCCGTGTACTGGACGGTGACGGCCTCGTTTCCGTCGGTGACGCGGAACTTCACCGTCTCTCCCTGGTCGCGCACCAACGAGCCCTCCTCGACCAGCCCGCCGATGCGGAACGTCTCGGACGGTGCCGGCGGCGCCTCGACGACCTGCGTCGGGCTTCGGAAATAATTGATGCCGTCGCGCAGGGCGTAGCCGATGATCGCCGACGACAGGACAAGCGCCACCGCCGCGATGGCGATGATCTGCACCCGACGGCGCTTCTTCAGGGACATGAGCGACATGGCAAGACTCCTGGTCGATCAGGGGAAAACGGGCGCCAGCATGAGGCCGGTCGTCTCGTCTTCCCCCAGCATGAGGTTGGCGTTCTGCAGCGCCTGCCCCGACGACCCCTTCGTGAGGTTGTCGAGCGCCGCCACGACAAGCGCGCGGCCCCCGAGCCGGTCGCCGGTCACGCCGACATGGCAGAAATTCGAGCCGCGGATGTGGCGCGTCGAGGGCAATTCGCCGAAGGGCAGGACGTGAAGAAAGGGTTCGGTGGCATAGGCCTCGGCCAACACTTCGTGCACCCGGCGGGGATCGCCGTCGACATAGACGGTTGCAAGGATCCCCCGGTTTGCCGGAAGAAGATGCGGCGTGAACTGGACGCGCACGGGCCGCCCGGCAATGGCCGAAAACTCCTGGTCGAATTCTGCAAGGTGGCGATGGACGCCGCCCGCGGAATAGGGATGCGTGCCCTCGGAAAGCTCGGCATGCAGAAGGTTCTCTCGCAGGGACCGGCCCGCCCCCGAGACGCCGGTCTTGAGGTCGATGACGATGCGGTCGAGGTCGATGACCCCCTCTGCGATCAGCGGTCGAAGCGCATATTGCCCGGTCGCGGCATTGCAGCCCGTTCCGGCCACCAGCCGCGCCCCGCGGATGCGATCGCGGTAGAACTCGGTCAGGCCATAGACGGCCTCGGCCTGAAGATCGGGCGCGGCATGGGGCTTTCCGTACCAGCGTTCGTATTCGGCGACGTCGCGAAGCCGGAAGTCCGCCGACAGATCGACCACACGAAGATCGCGCGGAAGCGCCGCAATGACTTCCTGACTTGTTGCATGCGGAAGCGCACAGAAAGCCAGGTCAACGCTGGAAAAATCGATCTCCTCGATCCGGCAGAGCCGCGGCAGGTCGAGGTGCCGAAGGTGAGGGAAGACCTCGGCCATCGACTGCCCGGCCTTTCGGTCGGCCGACAGGGCGACGATCTCGATGGCCGGATGCGTTGCAATCAGCCGGACAAGTTCGGCACCGGTATAGCCGCTGGCACCGAGAATGGCGATCCTGTGGGTCATGCGTTCCTCTGTTCCTTGGGCTACCTATGGGCGGACGCGTGTCGGTTCAATGCGGCGTCAGGCCGCCTCGAAGGGAATCTTGCGGCGCAGGAAGAGCGCTGCCTTCGACGCGACCGAACGCGGATCGCCCGTGGTCAGGAAACGGGTTTCGGTCCCGGATCCGATCATGTCGGGGTGGCGCTGAAGATAGTCCGCCAGGCTTTCCGCGACGATGGTCGGCTGGCTGTAGACCCGCACCCCGGGCCCCAGCGCGTCCTGGAAAACGTCCTCCATCAAGGGGTAATGCGTGCAGCCAAGCACGGCGGCCTCGGGGGACGGCATGCGCCGCAACAAGGCCTCGACATGGCTGCGCACCAGCGCCTCGGCCAGGATCATGTCGCCCATTTCGATGGCATCGACCACACCGCCGCAGGGCTGCGCCTCGACGTCCACCCCGATGGCGCGGAAGGCAAGCTCACGCTGGAAGGCGCGGCTTGCAACCGTCGCTGGGGTCGCAAACAGCGCGACATTCTTCACCGCGACTTCGCGCGGAGGCGAATTGTCACCCCAGCGGCGCTCGGTCAGCGCCTCGATCAAGGGCACGAACACGCCAAGGACGCGCTTCTTGCGGGGGACCCAGCTTTCCTGCATCCGCCGCAGCGCCGCGGCCGAAGCCGTGTTGCAGGCCAGGATGACCAGGTCGCACCCCTCGTCGAACAGGCGGCCAACGCACCGGGTCGTCTTCTCGTAGACATCATCGGCGTCACGGACGCCGTAGGGCGCGTTCTTGTTGTCGCCGAGATACACGAACGCCTGGTCGGGAAGCCGGCGCTGTGCCGCGTCATAGACGGTGAGCCCGCCGAGGCCGGAATCGAAAATGCCGATGGCCATGTGCAAACGATCTCCGATGGTGGGGCGCGTGGGCCCGCCCGCCCCTTCTAAGCCGGCCCGGCCGGAAAATAAATGCCCCCCGGCGGCGGTTGCGCGTCGTGGCGAAAACGTGCAGGGGCCCGGCCGCTCAGCCGCCTTTCCCCCGGCGGGTCCAGCACCAGAGGCACAAGAGCTCGGTCGCCACATGCGCCCCCGCGATCGCCGTCGCGCCCGTCGGGTCGAAGGGCGGCGACACCTCGACCACGTCGCCGCCCACCATGTTGATCCCGGCGATGCCGCGAAGAATGGCGGCCGCCTGCGCGCTGGACAGCCCGCCCCATACCGGCGTCCCGGTCCCGGGGGCGAAGGCCGGGTCCAGCGCGTCGATGTCGAAGGTCAGATAGGTGGGACGATCGCCCAGTATCTCGCGGATGCGGGCGGCCACCCAGGCCGGTCCCTTCTCGTGCACCGTCGGCGCATCGATGATGTTGACGCCAAGCGTGTCGGCATTCGTCGTGCGGATACCGACCTGAACCGAGGCCGCGGGGTCGATCAGACCGGACTTCACCGCCTTGTAGAACATCGTCCCGTGGTCGATCCGGTCCATGTCGTCGTCGGGCCAGGTATCGGTATGGGCATCGAACTGAAGAAGCGACAGCCTGCCGTGGCGCGCGGCATGCGCCTTCAGGATCGGGAAAGAGATGTAGTGGTCGCCCCCGAGCGTGATGACACCCGCGCCGGCCTCGAGGATCGTCGCGACATGCGCCGTCAGCGCGGCCGGAAAGGCCGGAACGTTGGCATAGTCGAAGGCCAGATCGCCATAGTCGACGATCGCGAATTCCGACAGCGGGTCGAAACCCCAGCCGTACGGCGGGTCATAGGGTTGCAGGGCCGACGCCTCGCGGATGGCGCGGGGGCCAAGGCGCGTGCCGGGCCGGTTCGTCACCGCCTGGTCGAAGGCAACCCCCGTGATCGCAAGATCGACCCCGGTCAGGTCCTTCCGATAGGCCCGGCGCAGGAAGCTCGTCGCCCCCGCGAAGGTGTTTTCGTATGCCAGCCCCTTCAGATCCTGCCGTGTGAAGGCAAGATCGACCTCTGTCCTCGCGTCCTCGAGCGCCATCAGCGCACCTCCACCCCTTCACGCACCAGATCGTCGGCGACCTCGCGTATGGCGCGGCCCAGCCGGTCGACGATGTAATCGCACCCCTCGCGGTCGATGACCAGCGGAGGAGACATGACGTTGAGATGTCCCATGGGCCGCACCATCAGCCCCAGCCCTTCGGCCTTGTCCGAGATCCGCTTGCCGATGTTCACCTCGTCTGGCAGTCGCGCGCGGCTGGCCTTGTCGGCGACGTTCTCGATGCAGGCCATGAGCCCGATGCCCCGCACGTCCCCGACAAGCGGCAGGTCGCGCAACTCGCCCAGCCGCCCGAGAAGATAGGGCCCCGTTTCGCGCACATGCTCCAGAATGCGCTCTCGCTCCATGATCTCGAGGTTGACCTCGGCCGCCCGCGCGGCGACGGGATGTCCGGAATAGGTGAACCCATGCGTGAACCAGCGATCGGGATCGGACGCCATCGCGTCCCAGATCGCATCCGAGAAGACGACGGCGCCGATCGGCAGATACCCCGACGACAGCCCCTTCGCACAGCAGATGATGTCCGGCCGCACCTCGAACACATCTTCCGAGGCAAACCAGTGCCCAAGCCGGCCGAAGCCGGTCACTACCTCGTCGGCAACGAACAGGATGTCATGACGCCGGCACACCTCGGCCATGCGGCGCAGATACCCCGGTGGCGGCACCAGCACGCCACCCGACGCCTGCACCGGTTCGGCGAAGAAGGCGCCGACACGCTCGGGGCCGACGCGTTCGATCGTCTCCTCGAACTCGGCCACGAGCCAGTCGGTGAACGCCTCGCCCTCAAGCCCGCCGGGCGCGCGGTAGGTGTCCGGCGCGCTGACGTGGTGAATGCCCTCTGTCTGATAGCGAAATTCCGGGACCCGGTCGCCGTCGCGAAGGCCGATCGACATCGCGATGAAGGTCGAGCCGTGATAGCTGGCGCGCCGCGCAATGACATGGGTCTTCTCGGGACGGCCGCGGCAGGCCTGATAGAAGCCGACCATCCGATAGGCCGTGTCCACGGCTGTCGATCCGCCCGTGGTGAAATGCACATGCGAAAGACCGGCCGGCGCCAGCCGCGCCACGCGGGCCGCCAGCCGCGCCGACGGCGGATTCGTCAGATCGACGAAGGTGTTCGAGAAGGCAAGCTCGCGCACCTGTTCGGCAATCGCCTCGGCCATCTCTGCATTGCCAAGGCCGATCTGGGTGTTCCAGAGCCCCCCGACAGCGTCGAGGTAGCGTTGGCCGTTTGCGTCCCACAGCCATACGCCCTCGCCGCGGGCGATGACCATGGCACCGTCGCGCGCGAAGCTTCCGAAGTGTGTCCAGGGGTGAAGGACATGGGCCTGATCCAGGGCCGTCAGCTCTTGCGCCGCATCGTTTCTGCCGCTTGCCGCTCCCGGTTCCATGGCCTTCCCCTCGTTGACCGCGGCGCCCACTTGGCCGCATCCTCATCCTAGCGGTCTGGCCGTGATTGACCAGACGCAGAGCGGCAAGAGGCAGGGCGCGTGCATCTCTACGAACCTCGGGTCTATGCCACCGAACGGCCGCCGTCGGCCTGGTGGGCGCGCCGCCCCGAGGCGTGGGAACCCGGGCACGCCGGTCCCTGCGTCGACGGCAGCCACATTGCCCGGGCCGATCTCGTTGTCATTGGCGCGGGCGTCACCGGGCTTTCCGCGGCCCTCGAAGCGGTCGAGAGCCACGGCGCCGCGGTCCTCGTCCTCGACCGGGCCGCGCCCGGCTGGGGGGCTTCCGGCCGGGCCGGCGGGTTCGTCTGCCTGGGCGGAAGTCGTCTCGGCCTCGCCGAACTTGCCGCACGCCACGGCCTGGCGGCGGCCCGCGACATGCGCAAGGCCGAACTCGCCGCGATCGAGACGGTGGCCGATAGCCTCGAGCGGTATGGTATCGACGCGCGTCAGGGTCCCGATGGCGAAGCCTGCATTGCGATTTCCCGGCGTCATGCCAAGGCATTGCGGGAAGACATTGATCTGGCACAGCAATTGCCGGGACCACCGCCCGTCTGGGTGCCGGCCCGTGACCTCGACGACCACGGGCTGCACCTCCGTGGGGCCTTCGGCGCCAGGATCGAGAAGGTGGGCTTCCCCATCGATCCTCTTGCCTACACCCTGGGCCTTCGCGATGCGGCCCGCGCGGCGGGTGTCGATATCCGGTCGGGCTGTGACGTCACCGGCCTCAGGACGACGGCGGCGGGCTTCGAGCTTCGGGGGCCCGGCCTGTCGGTCCGGGCGCGCCGCGTTCTCGTCGCGACCAACGGCTATGGCGACGAGGCGGTGCCGCCCTGGCTGTCGGGCCGGATCCTGCCCGTCATCTCCTCGGTCCTTGTAACCGAGCCCATGGATGAGGCGACCCGCGGCGCCTCGGCGTTTCGTTCGGCCCTGATGAGCTATGACAGCCGCGTTCTCCTCCACTACTTCCGTCATCTGCCGGACGGGCGGTTTCTTTTCGGCATGCGCGGCGGGATCCGTGGCACCGAACGCGCGGAACGGCGCACCGCCGCGCGGGTCGAGCGCCGCTTTCGCCGGATGTTTCCCGCCTGGCGGGAGGTGCCCGTGGCCCACCGCTGGTCGGGGCTTGCCTGCCTCACGCGAAGCGGCCTGCCTTTCGTGGGCCCGGTGCCGGGGGCCGATGGCCTCTTCGCGGCCTTCGGCTACCACGGGAACGGGCTTGCCTTCGGTTCGCTGGCCGGCCGAAGCCTCGCCGCCATGGCGCTTGGCGGAACCCCGCGGACACCGGCACTTGTCGCCCGCCCACCGGCGCCATTCCGGCCACGGCGATGGCGTCGGGCGGGGCTGGCGCTTGCCTATCTCGCTGCCGGGATTTCCGATGCGCGCCCCTGAACCCCGTCGGGCGTCGGGCTTGCCCTAGGACCTCTTCTTTCCGAGGTGCTTTCTGAGCCGCGACGGCGTTCCCCAGTTCCGCTTGTCCTTGTAGGGGTTCTTCTCGGCCTGGCTTCTGAGCGTCAGGCGGATCGGCGTGCCGAAAAGGCCGAAGTCCTCTCTCAGCCCGTTGATGAGATACCGACGGTAGCTTTCGGGGACCGCCTCGGGGTGCGAGGTCATGATGACAAAGCCCGGCGGCCGGGTCTTCACCTGGGTCATGTAGCGCATCTTGATCCGCCGGCCTTTCGGCGCCGGTGGCGGATGCCCCTCGACCATGTCGCGAAGCCAGCGGTTCAGCGCCGCCGTCGGAATGCGCGTGTTCCAGATCTCGTAGGCCCGAAGGATGGCGTCGTGCAGACGGTCGAGGCCGCGCCCCGTCTTCGCCGACACGGTGACGAGCGGGGCCCCCTTGAGCTGGGGCAACAGTCGCGCGAAGGCCTCGCGCAGATCGGCAAGCGTCCGCTGGCGATCCTCGACAAGATCCCACTTGTTGACCGCGATGACGACCGCCCGGCCTTCACGCTCGGCAAGGTCGGCGATGCGAAGATCCTGGGTTTCGAAGGGCCGCGTGGCATCGATCACGACCACGACCACCTCGGCAAAGCGGACGGCGCGAAGCGCGTCGGCGACCGAGAGCTTCTCGACCTTGTCCTCGACGCGGGACCGGCGCCGGATGCCGGCCGTGTCATGGATGCGGATCGGCGTGCCGTCCCAGACCGTCCGAAGCGAGATTGCATCGCGCGTGATGCCGGCCTCGGGACCGGTCAGAAGGCGCTCTTCGCCAAGGATCGCATTGACAAGCGTCGACTTGCCGGCGTTCGGCCGCCCGATGACGGCAATCTGCAGGGGACGCCTCTCGGTTGGTTTCCAGACTTCGGCAAGCGCGCCGTCGGCCCCGTCCTCGTCCGAGACATCGACATCGACGGCCGGGTTTTCCTGCTCGGCCTCGGCTGTTGCCTCTCTTTCCTCGTGCGCTTCGATGAGCGGTCTCAAGACCTCGGCCAGCTCGCCAAGCCCCTCGCCATGTTCGGCCGAAAGCCGGACCGGCTCGCCCAGTCCAAGCGCATAGGCCTCGAGGAGTCCGGCCTCTCCGGCGCGGCCCTCGGCCTTGTTGGCCGCCAGGATGACATGCGCCGACTTCCGGCGAAGGATGTCGGCGAAATGCTCGTCGGCGGCGGTGATCCCGGCGCGTGCATCCACCATGAAGAGACAAGCGTCGGCCATGTCGACGGCGCGCTCTGTCAGGCGGCGCATGCGACCCTGAAGGCTTTCGTCGGTAGCCTCCTCGAGCCCTGCGGTGTCAATGACCCGAAAGGTGAGGTCGCCAAGGTGCGCCTCGCCCTCGCGCAGGTCGCGCGTGACGCCGGGCTGATCGTCGACAAGGGCAAGACGCTTGCCGACAAGCCGGTTGAACAGGGTGGACTTGCCCACGTTGGGCCGGCCCACGATCGCCAGGGTGAACATCGCTCGCCTCTCGCCTTCGGATGAGACCGATGCCTTTACACCGCCTCGCGTCTAACGGAAAGCGCGGAGTTTGCCATCCTCCGTCAGGAGGTAGACCACGCCGCGCACCACGATGGGGGCCGAGGCCGCCGGCGCACCGATCGGCCGGGCGCCGATGGGCCTGCCGTCGGCCGGGTCGAAGCGGCGCAAGAGCCCCTCGCTCGTCGCCACCAGAAGCTGCCCGCCGGCCAGCACGGGCCCGTAGTCGGCGAAGACGCGCTTTCGCTTCGTGACCTTGGGCCGAACGTAGAGCGGAAGGCGCTGGCGCCAGACCTCGGCGCCGGTCGCGGCGATGCGCCGGACCAGTTCGTTCTGGTCGGTGAGATAGAATATGGATCCGCCCGCCGGCCACACCGGCGACTGGACGCCGTCGCCTGCGCTCCAGAGCCGCTCGCCATCCTTCGCCGCCAGCGCCGCAAGCCGGCCGCCGAAGTTGCCGACATAGATGCGGCCGCCGTCGACGACCGGATCGGCGGTGATATCGGTGAACGCGGCGTATGGCACACCAAGCCGGCGACCGGCGACGGTCGTCGTCCAGACGCGGATCCCGGTGTTGCGAAGCGCCGCCATCACGTCGCCCGACGAAAAGGGAAAAATGACGTGGCGCCCCGAAATGGCCGGACCCGCCGCGCCCGCGCGGCCGGCATCACCCGGCGTTCCCGGAATTTCCCAGAGAACCCTGCCGTCACGCACCCGAAGGGCCCAGCCATGACCATCGCGCGAGACGGCATAGACGATGTTTCCCGCAACGGCCGGCGACGTCGCCGGCGCATCCAGCCGCTGGCGCCAGATCTCGGCGCCCGTGGCCGCCTCCAGCGCCACCAGATCGCCAAAGCCCGTCGTCGCAAACAGCCGGCCGCCGGCAACGGCAAGCCCCCCGCCCGAGCCGTCCCGGGCGCGCTCGAAGGCCGGCGTCAGATCACGCGACCAGATGACGTGGCCGGCCGTGTCGACCGCGGTGACGGTGGCATAGGCATCAAGCGTGAAGATACGGGTTCCGTCCGACACCGGATCGGCGGTGATCCGGTGCCGCCTGTCATTTCCCTGCCCGATCGTGACGGCCCAAAGCGCGTCAAGGGGATAGTCCACCCGCGCATGCGCCGCCCTGTGGGCCGCCGAGCCGTTCCGGTGGGTCCAGGCCGTCATCTCGACCGGCCGGGGCGCCCGGAAGGCCACGGCCGCAGGCCCCGCGCCCTCGGCTTCGGCAACGCCCGCAGCCACACGCGGATCGAGGCGCTCGCCCGGCAAGAGCTGTTCGCGCTCGCCACAGGCGGCCAGCGCCACGGCGCATGCCATCAGCATGGGCACGAATGCCGGAAACTGTCGCACCTCGCCCTTACCCCCTTCTGCCCTTGCGGCCGGCCGGTCCCTTCCCGGTCCCGCCGCCTCTTCTTGCCTCAGGACGCCTGCTCGTCGGCCCCGAGCGCGACAAGCACCTGCGAGACCCGGCCGGCAAGCCCTGCGGGCGCCGCGGCATCATCCATCGCCTCGCGCAGCGATGCAATGGCTTCGTCGCGTCTGCCAAGCTCGAGAAGAAGCATGCCCCGCGCCTCGAGCGCCAGCGCCCGATAGGGCGCCCCCGGCGCGGCAAGGGGGTCAAGCCGGTCAAGGCGCTGGTCGGTCGGCATGTCGTCGCGCAGATAGGCGACGCGCTTCAGAGCCGCGAGGTCGCGCAGCGCATGCGGCGCCGCCTCGTCGCTGGCCACGGCCTCGAGGCGTGCCGCCGCAGCCGCCTTGTCGCCGGCCCGCAGAAGCTCGGCCGCTTCCAGGAACCGTGCAACGGCCCGCGCGCCGGGCCCTTCGGCCGGCACCGAGGCCAGCGCCCTGGCCCGGGCTGCCGGGTCGGCTTCCCGAAGCGCGGCCAGAACGGCGTCGCCGAACGCTTCGGCCGCGGCCTGACGACGCGCCTTCTGCCACTCGTTGAAGGCCGCGCCGCCGACAAGCAGCACGACGGCCAGGATCGCAATCCATCCATATTTGCGGAAGAGGCGGAAGAGCCGGTCCCGCCGAACCTCCTCGGTCACCTCGTCGATGAAGCTGTCGGTGTCGCTCACGCGCTGCCTCCGAATGCGTTGTTTCCGCGCCGTCTTATCCCAATCGGTCCGGGGTTGCCAAGCCACGACACGGCCGAAAACTTCCCGCCTGCTTCTTGCCGCCGCGAACGGTCGTGCCTACACTGAACCA
>RFGD01000109.1 GCA_003696705.1 Alphaproteobacteria bacterium
ACTGTCCCCCTTGCTCTGCAGGATCTCCGCCTTCTTGATATGGGCCTCGGCATTGTTCGGGTTCAGCCGCAGCGCAAGGTTCACCTGCTGCAGGGCCTCATCCTCCATGCCGTAGCGCATGTAGACATCGGCCTCGGCCAGATAGTCCACATTCGGGTCCGGCTCTTCCTCAACCTCTTCCTGGAAGGCCGGCATGGAGCCGGTATCCTCGTCCGTCAGATCCGGGATCGAATCGGTGAAGGCCTGCTCCTGCTCCACCGTCATCTGAGCCGTATCCTCGACCGCCTGTTCCTCGCCCTTCAGGGCCTCGACATCGGCCTCCTCGACCTCAATCTCGGGGATATTCTCTTCACCGGTGCTTCCGGATACGGGGGCTGCTGCGGTGGAGGCTTCGGTCGCCGGAAGTTCCGGCCCGCGTCCCTTCAGCTTGCTGATGAGCCATCCGACAACCGCCAGCAGGATGACCAGCAGCGTGCCGAGCACATAGGTCAGCCAACTGCTTCCCTCCTGCTGCTGGGCGGCCACGGCTCGTTCGCGCGCCTTATCCAGCTCAGACTGCAGCCGGGCCAGCTTCAGCTCCAGCTTTGCAATCTTCGCCTTGGCAGCCGCAGCATCGGCATCCGCCGGTCTGCTCGCCAGTGCGGCCAGCTTCTTCTCGTTCTCGGCGAGCTTGGCCTGCAGCTGCTCGTTCTGCTTCTTCAGGGCCTCAAGCTGTCGGGCCAGATCGGCGTTCGCCGCGGTACCGCCCGCCGCGCCGGTGCCGGCTCCTTCTCCACCAGCCTCCTTCTCGGCCGGTGCCGCCGGGGCAGCGCTCGACCTGGATTCCGGCTGCGCGGCCGTCCCCATCGCCTTGCGCCCGATACGCACCCGCTTGCTGTAACGCGTGCGCTGCGCCTCGGCCACGGCCGCGTATCGCGGCTGCTTCTTCAGCTCCTTCCAGACCTTCTCGTGCTCGGCAATCAGCTTGCGCGCCTGACTCGGCGTAATGCGCTCAACCTCGGCGGCGCGG
>RFGD01000505.1 GCA_003696705.1 Alphaproteobacteria bacterium
CGCTCCCTCGGGTCCCGGCGCGTCGGAGACCTGCCCGGACGCAGTCACGTCGATCGAGGCGCACGGGTCAGCGGCTGCGATCAACGCCAGTGAGTACCATGCGGCGGACCGCGTCGCGCCGCCGGCGCCGCAGCGTCGGAAAAATGCGTTTTCACTTTGGAAACAGTGCATGGCGTGCGGCCGACGATATGCTAATGTTCCCGTGCGCAGTATCCTTCGAAGCGGGCGAGGCAGGCTCGTGCGCCGACGGGGGCATGCGTACGAAATGGAATGGCAGGTTCGAGACCGGCCATCGTTCTTGAGGTGGGGAATGCCGGCTGCATGAGCCTTCGTGAAGTGGTTCATGTGGTCTGGACCCGACCGACGGGAACGAAAGGCGGTCCTCGTTTCTGGATGAGGGACATGTGGCGCAACGAGACGGCAGTCGTCTCGAAAGCCCCTCGGTGAAGAAGGGGTAGTTGTCGCCGCAAGAGCAGGCACGGGCAGCATGGCGGGCGATGAAGCCAGGAAACTTCGCAGGCGCATCCTGATCGTTTTTGCGCTTTGGGGGCTTGCGTTCACGCTGACGCTATTTTGGTTCACCGGAGGTGTCACCGCCATCCGGGCCCAGCACACTGGCGAGTCTTCGTCGAGGCTTGTGCGGATAGGGGTCCTTGCGACTGAAGGCGGTGCCGAAACACTGAAGCGTTGGGGCGGTTTGAACTCCTTCCTCAACGAAAAGGCCAAAGAGGCCCAAAGGCCCTACCAATTCAGCATCGTTCCGCTGTCGCACGGAAGACTTCTGGATGCGGCCGAAGGAAACGAAGTTGACCTGGTCGTCAGCGACGCTGCCTCCTTCGCGGCGCTGGAGGTGGAAGCCGGCGCCCGCGCCCTTCTGTCGATGGCCAGATTCTGGGACGGCCGCTCGGTCAACGCGACGGGAGCCCTTGTCTTTGCCCGCGCGGACAGCGACTATCGCCGTTTGGGTGACCTGCGCGAAGCGCGCGTAATGGCAGTGGCGCCGAACGACTTCGCCGGCTGGTTCCTTGGCGCGCAAGAGTTTCGAAAGCTCGGGGTCGACCCGTCGCGTTTCTTCAGGGAGCTCGTGTTCTCGGGTGGCAGCGAGCGAGACGTGGTCCTTGCCGTCAAGTCGGGGCTGGTGGATGTCGGTGTGGTCCGGGCCGGCGTCCTGGAAGAACTTGACCGACGCGGCGAAATCAGCCTGGTCGAATTCCGACCCCTCATGCGCCGTAACGTCTCGGGATTTCCCTTTTGGGTGTCTTCGCCCCTCTATCCTGACTGGGTTCTTGCCGCGATGCCGGGCGTGGACGAGGAGGTGCTGGCCTTTCTGACAAACAGGCTTCTGACCCTGAAGCCTGACGCAGAGGCCTCGCTTCAGGCGGGAGGGATCGTATGGGAAGCGCCGAAGAACTACACGAAGGTGCACGACCTTCTGATCTCGCTGCGGGTCAGACCCTACGAGAACTACTTGGTCGAGGCTGCGCGCCGGATATTCCAGTCCTACAAGGTGCCGATCGTCGCCATCTTCGTGGCGACGCTCGGGTCGCTTGCGTTTCTCGGCTACGAAGCGTGGCGCAACATGCAGCTGGCCGAGGCGAGACGCGACGTCCTGCATTCGGAAAGGCGCTCAAAGCAGTTCTACAGAGACGCCGTCGAAGAGCATACGGTGTTCTGCATGCTGTCCGGAGACGGCAAGATCACCCACATGAACCAGCGCTTCCTGAACACTACCGGAAGGCAGCGCAAGGAACTTCTGGGATGCGAATTTGTCAGTCTTCTCGATGGCCGCCATCGCGCGCTTCTCGTCGACGACGTATTTGTGACGATGCGCGATGGCGAACCCTGGAGCGGCCCCATACGCATCGTTCGGCCCGATGACTCCTCGGCGTGGGTGCAATGCACGTTCATCCCGGTCCAGGATACGACCGGAAAATTCCGGGAAGTCGCGTTCGTGGCCAGCGACCTTACCGAGACGTGGACGAACATCGCGGAAGAAAAGTTCAACGACGCCCTCGAGCTTGTCGAAGACCAGGTGGTCGTGCTTCGGCCCGGAACGCTTGAGATCCTCTACTGCAACCAGGCAGCGGCGCGGAAGCTCGTGAAAGAACGTGTCGGCGGCGACTGGAAAGGCAAGCCGGTTCGCGAGGTAATTACAGCCGAAGACTACAAGAGCCTTTGCGAGCGATGTGAGGCCTTGATCGCCGGGCCACAACGACGCGCCACCTGGGAGGTCAGCGCAAAGGACGGCGTGTACTATGAGATCAGCCTGGAATACGTGCAGCCAGAGGGCCAAGAGCCGCGATTTGTCGCGATCTACCGCGACATTTCCGAGCGCATGGCGGCCGACAAGGCGAAGCGCGAGTTCCTCGCCACGATCAGTCACGAGCTTCGGACACCGCTGACGTCGGTGAAGGGGGCGCTGGGGCTGGCGCTTTCGGGTTCCATTGGCGAGATTCCCGAAAAGGTGAAGGGAATGCTTGCCTTGGCCAACACGAACAGCGAGCGGCTGATCACGCTGATCAATGACATTCTGGACCTCGAGAAGGCAGAATCCGGGAAGATGGAATTCAACATGGCCGAGGTCGACCTGGCCGAACTTGTGACGACCGCGGTCAAGTCGAACGATCCATACGCGCATCGCCACGGTGTCTCGCTGCGCTTGGAGGTGGAGAAGGCGGGCGGCGCCGCTTTCATGACCGTCGGAGATGCAGGCCGACTGATGCAGGTGATGGACAATCTCCTTTCGAACGCCTGCAAGTTTTCCGACAAGGGAGGCGAGGTTGTCGTCAAGCTGACCTTGCACCGCGACTGGAACCGCATCTCTGTTCAGGACCACGGGGTGGGCATCCCCGAGGCGGCATTCGACAAGATCTTCGACAAGTTCACCCAGGCGGACAGCTCGGATACGAGATCGAAGGGGGGGACGGGGCTTGGCCTTGCGATCACGAAACTGATCGTGAAGGAGCACCGGGGGTATATCTGGTTCGTCAGCGAGGAAGGTGTCGGAACCGAGTTCTTTGTCGACCTGCCGAGACTTGTCGGGAAGGATCTTGTCTACCCGGCAGACGAAGGCGCCGGCGCCGCGCGCCGCGCACGGTCCAAGATGTCGGAGGACCCCAAGGCTCCTGCACCCGACCCCTTCGAGCTGCTTTCTTCCACGATGAGCGAGCTGGGCGCCGAGGTGACGGTAGAGTCGGGCGGTCCATCGGATGTGTCTGTCGAGACCCTGCGCGCCAGGTTCGAGGGGTGGTCCGAGGAATGGCTCGAGAGGCTTTC
>RFGD01000506.1 GCA_003696705.1 Alphaproteobacteria bacterium
CAACGGCGCGGTGCAGCCAACCCGCCTGAGTTATTTTAGTGTCTACTAAAGGAGGGCACGTCAGTAATATCAATATCTTTAACTGGATGGCCAGGAGATAAATAATGGTTTTCTTTTTTAAGATTCTAAACTACATTGGTCTCTTATGTACCCTTTTTATTACTATTTGGTTGGGCTTTTTAATAGATTTAATTATCTTTTTGGCAGTTGGTAATTTATTCACTTTATGTTTTATGTTAATTACGCTAATAATTATTCTTATGATCTGGATTCTTCAAAAAAAACGGAAAAATGAAATACGCCTTGTGAATTGGCTCTATTTGACTACAGGACTGGCAGGTGTAGGTATAGGCATAATTTTACAAACTATTTATACATTAAACGGAGGATGGGCCATATTTTCAGGTAGTTAATTCCGTGTGCAAGTTTCGGGGTTGAAAAAAACGGGGGACTCCATACGCGTTGAAAACAAAAAAGCAACACCAACAGTTAGGTTTGCCGCCACTTCATTTTTCTGAAATTGTTAAAGATTAAAACCCGCACATCGGGTTTACTAATTATCGATAGACAAATTTGGGATACTGCCTCATGAAAAAGGATTGGAGAAATTATGGAAATTCTGAATGCGAGAGAAAGAGCAATACTTTGGTTAAAAACTGCAACAATTATTTATATTCCTGCGATAAGTATTTATTTTCTAGCCTATGCAATCGGGCAAGCCGGTCCTAAAGGACTTCTTTTAGGCTTTATATATTCCAGTACCTGTAGCAAAGATAATAAATATCACAGGATTTTTGATAGGTTGGATTGGCACTTGGGTATCAGCAAGAACATTACAAAAATGTTTTCTAGATAGCGGAGCAGAACGAATTGCTGCGGGGGGACTTTATTTAGCATTAGCCGCCGTGTCATTTATATTGTATGTGTAAAGCCTCAACGCCATCCGGCAGGCCAACGGCGCGGTGCAGCCCACCCACCTGCGTTATTTTAATGTCCACTAAAAAAGGGGCACGTTGGAGAAGAAAAATGCGAGAAATCCCTATATGGCTGGGAATACTCATAATTCTTTGCGCGTATTTAAACGTGTATGTCATCCAGGATTCAACGGTATTGAAAGTTGGGGGGATTATATTGATTTTCTTTGGCTTAATTATTTACGCAAGAATCATTTGGAGATGGTTGAAACATGATCGGATGGTGTAACGTTGGTGCTCCAAAAAGCGTGCGCCCCCAAAGATTGAGTATACGC
>RFGD01000507.1 GCA_003696705.1 Alphaproteobacteria bacterium
AGAAGGCCCGCTCCGGCACCTCGATCTCCAACGCTGCCTCGGCGGCCTGCGCAAAGGCCCATGCGTAGGCGACCGTGCTGTCGCCCGAGACGCGCCCGGCAAGCTCGGCGCCGCGCGCAAGGCCGGCACCGCGCATCAGCGTCTCGATACCCTTGTGGACGTAGCCGAGCCGCTCCTCGAGCCGCACCACGGTCTCGCCCTGCGCGGTGAAGCGGAAGTGGCCGGGCTCGATGATGCCCGCATGCACGGGGCCCACGGGCACCTGATGGAGGCTCTCGCCCGACACCGGCAGGAAGCGATAGGCGCCGTGCCCCGGATGGGGTTCGGCCCGGCCGAGCGGATGGGCAATTTCCCAGCGGCCGTGGTCCAGCCAGGGGCGCGGATCAGGGCTGTCCTCGAAGGTCAGGCCGGCGAGGTCGGCGGCGGCGCGCTCGAGCCGCTGGGCCGCCGGATGGACATCGCCGATCGACTGGATTTTGCCGCCCCGGCGCGCCCTGCGCCGCGCCAGGGCCACTGCGCGCGCGTCGGGGTCGTGGAGCGCCATGACCATCGCCGCGCCATCGGGCCACAGCCCCAGCATCGTCAGGCTACCCTGCGCGGCCCTTGCGGCCAGCGTCGTCCAGGTCGCGTCTTCCACGTCCACGACCTCGGCGGGGTGGGCGCGGAATTCCCGCGATCGGCGCCAGTCAAGTGTTCTTGCAGCGGTCATCTTGCCCCTCATCCCAGAAGCGCGGCGACAGCGCGGAACCACTCGACCATCGCCGCGGGCATGTGCAGGCCGATCATCAGGATGAGCGCGACATGCACCCACAGCGGCACCAGCGAGCCGTGCATCGGCTGATCTTCGCCGGACGGTTCGCCGAAGGCCACGCCGGTCAGGCGCAGCGTGAGCGCCCCGAAGGCAAGCACAAGGCCCGCCACGAGGATCAGCGCCAGCATGGGACTGCGCGAGAAGCTGGTCGTCACGACGAGGAACTCGCTCATGAACACCCCCGAGGGCGGCATGCCCGCGATCGACAGCACGGCAATGACAAATCCCCAGCCAAGCGCCGGGTGGGAGTGGGTCAGGCCGCTGATATCGGCCAGCCGCTGGGTGCGCTTGATCTGGGCGATGCTGCCCACGGCGAAGAAGATGGCCGACTTGGTGAGGCTGTGCATCACCATGTGCAAGAGCCCGGCGAAGTTTGCCAGCGCCCCGCCCATGCCGAAGGCAAAGACGATGATCCCCATGTGCTCGATCGAGGAATAGGCGAACAACCGCTTGATGTCGCGCCGGCGATAGAGCATCGCGGCGGCAAAGACGAGCGAGACAAGCCCCAGCGCCACCATCAGCGGCCCCGGCGCGACCGCCTCGCCATTGGCCGCCATCAGCATCTTGAAGCGCAGCACCGCATAGAGCGCGACGTTGAGCAAGAGCCCCGACAGCACCGCCGAGATCGGCGTGGGGCCCTCGGCATGGGCGTCGGGCAGCCAGGCGTGGAAGGGCGCAAGCCCCACCTTGGTGCCGTAGCCGACGATCAGGAACACGAAGGCGACGTTGAGCATCTGCGGGTCAAGCTGCGGTGCCGCCCCGATCAGGTTGGTCCAGATCATCGAGGGCAGCCCCTCGCCGAGAACCGGCTGCGCCGCCATGTAGATCAGGATGGTGCCGAACAGCGCCAAGGCGATGCCGACCGAGCCGAGGATGAAGTATTTCCACGCCGCCTCCAGCGCCTCGGGCGTGCGGTAAAGCCCGACCATGAGCACGGTTGACAGGGTGGCAAGCTCCACCGCCACCCACATCAGCCCGATGTTGTTGGATACCAGCGCCAGGTTCATGCCGAACATCATCACCTGATACAT
>RFGD01000508.1 GCA_003696705.1 Alphaproteobacteria bacterium
AGGTCGACCGAGGCGCCGAAGGTCAGGCCGTTGTCGGTCGTGCCCGACATCGAGAAGGTGGCGTCGATATCGGTGTGGAACTGAGCGTCCATGCCCGTGCCACCGATGACACCCATCTCGGCGTAGCCCGAGATCGACACATCAGCGGCCGCGACGCCAGCGGTGGCCACCAGGGCCGTCGTAGCGAAGAGAACCTTTTTCATCGTTTTCCCTCGTTTTCTCTTGGGTGCACCTCAATCCGGGGAATCCGAAATTGAGCACGGCCCTAAATTCCGCTTTCGGGTCGCGAATTCAAGCGGCCGTCGCCCCACTTGTGCCACAGATCGCGTTCCTGGTGCAGCTTTGCCACACCTGTCCCCCGTGACCGGCGATTCCGCGCGCATCGGGTTTCGACCGGAAACATCTTGTGAGGCAAAAACCCCTCGGATACTAAGGGGGAACGCTGGCTGGGGAAGGAAGATCGACCATGGCTCTGTTCCGGCACATTCGCCTCGTGGCCGTCACACTGGCCGCCGCCGGACTGCTGTCGGGCTGCGGCGGCAAGAGCTTCAAGGAACGCGCGGCCGAGCAGGAGCTGCCCAAGTCGCACAGCCAGGAGCGCCGCGAGCGCCTGTCCGGCGGCGGCTCGGTCTGGGACCTGTTCGGCAACCGCAACGACCCGAACGTCACCATCGAGGTCAACAAGTATCTCTGGCAGGCCTCGCTCGAGGTGCTGAACTTCCTGCCGGTCGAACAGGCCGATCCCTTCTCGGGAATCATCGTCTTCGGCTACGGCCGCCCGCCCGGCGGGGGGCGTGCCTACCGCGCCACCGTCTATGTCCAGGACCCGGCCCTCGATGCGCGCTCGCTGAAGGTCGCGCTCGCCACCCGAAGCGGGCCCGTCAGCCCCGACACGGTGCGCGCCGTGGAAGACGCCATCCTGACCCGCGCGCGCCAGCTTCGCGTCCGCGATTCCAACCTTTGACGCCGGCGCCGCGCGGCGGCCCGTGGCGCGCCGTGTGCCTTCGGTCTGGACCGGTCTGGCCGCAGGTCGTATGACACGCCGGAACCGCTGAGATTGCCGGTCCGCACCCCGGGGCCGGACAGGACATTCGGAGGGAGTGCACACCATGTCGCGCTACGAGCCCGGCAAGATCGAACCCCGCTGGCAGGCCGCCTGGGAAGAGGCCGATGCCTTCACCGCCCGGCGCGACGAGACGCGCCCGAAATACTACGTCCTCGAGATGTTCCCCTACCCGTCGGGGCGCATCCACATGGGCCATGTGCGCAACTACACCATGGGCGACGTCGTGGCGCGATACAAGAAGGCGCGCGGTTTCAACGTGTTGCACCCGATGGGCTGGGACGCTTTCGGCATGCCGGCCGAAAACGCCGCCATGGAGCGCGGCGGCCATCCGAAGGACTGGACCTACGGCAACATCGCCGACATGCGCGCCCAGATGAAACCGCTTGGCCTGTCGATCGACTGGTCGCGCGAGTTCGCCACCTGCGACCCGGAGTACTATGGCGCCCAGCAGTCGATGTTCATCGACATGCTTGAGAAGGGCCTCGTCTACCGCAAGTCCGCCGTCGTCAACTGGGACCCCGTGGACCAGACCGTGCTGGCCAACGAACAGGTCATCGACGGCAAGGGCTGGAGGTCGGGCGCGCCGGTCGAGCGGCGCGAACTGACGCAGTGGTTCTTCCGCATCTCCGACTTCGCCGAGGAACTGCTCGAGGCACTGGACGGGCTTGAGAAGTGGCCCGAAAAGGTGCGCACGATGCAGCGCAACTGGATCGGCAAGAGCCGCGGCCTGCAATTTGCCTTCTCGACCGTCGGCGCGCCGGAAGGCTTTGAACGGCTCGAGGTCTACACGACCCGGCCCGACACGCTTCTGGGCGCAAGCTTTGCCGCCATTTCGCCCGACCACCCCCTTGCCCGAGAGCTTGAGCGTCGCGACCCGGCCGTCGCCGCATTCGTCGCCGAATGCCGCAAGATCGGCACCTCGGAAGAGGCGCTCGAGAAGGCCGAGAAGAAGGGCTTCGACACCGGCATCCGCGTCCTTCACCCGTTCGATACCTCGTGGGAACTGCCTGTCTACATCGCCAACTTCATCCTGATGGACTATGGCACCGGCGCCATCTTCGGCTGTCCGGCCCACGACCAGCGCGACCTCGACTTCGCGCGCAAGTATTCGCTGCCCGTCGTTTCGGTGTTCGAACCGCTCGAGAAGCCGGAAGGCTGGCGCCCGCCCGAGGAAACGGGCGAGGCCTATGTCCCGCCCCGGACCGAACGGGTGCGCTATATCCGCGGCTTCGCGGGCGAAGAGGTGCAGACCGGCGACGAGGCGGTCGAGGCCGCGATCGCGTTCTGCGAGGAAAAGGGCGTCGGCCAGGGCGTCACCAAGTATCGCCTGCGCGACTGGGGCATCAGCCGGCAGCGCTACTGGGGCTGCCCGATTCCGGTCGTGCATTGCGAAAGCTGCGGCGTGGTGCCGGAACGGAAGGAAAACCTCCCCGTCCGCCTGCCCGACGATGTCACCTTCGACCAGCCGGGCAACCCGCTTGAACGGCACCCGACCTGGAAGGACACAACCTGCCCGCGCTGCGGGGCGCCGGCGCGGCGCGAAACCGACACGATGGACACCTTCGTCGATTCGTCCTGGTACTACGCCCGCTTCACGAACCCGCACGCGTCGACCCCGACCGTGCCCGAGGACGTCGAATACTGGATGAACGTCGACCAGTATATCGGCGGCATCGAACACGCCATCCTGCACCTTCTCTATTCCCGGTTCTTCGCCCGTGCGATGCACCTGACGGGCCATCTGCCGGCGAAGTCGATCGAGCCGTTCGAGGCGCTCTTCACCCAGGGCATGGTCACGCACGAGATCTACATGAC
>RFGD01000509.1 GCA_003696705.1 Alphaproteobacteria bacterium
ACTGACCCAATACATCAAAATGTCTCCAAAATATCATCTGCTTTCAAATGCCTGGCTTCGACCCAGCCGCGTTGAGTTTTAATTTTATGTTCCGGTGTAACCATCAAAACACGGCCGTTATATTGAATTCGTATCATCTGCCCTGCATAGTGCCTGCTCTTTGTTTTTAGAACCCGACGATAACGACCGTTTTTAGTTAGTACATAATCTCCTTCTCTTATTGCCTCGATAGGCTTATCCCCATCACTTGTTCTAACCCGTTCTCCAGCTGCTACACATCTGTCCTGTGGGTGCAGTGCCATTGGCTCTCCGACAGCATAAATACGGCCGTCTTGGGCGATGCAGGCCATACAGGTGCGGGTGTTTCTGGCTGCCACACGCATGTAGCCATACACCACACCAGAACGGCCGTACTGGTGGCGCACCATCTCCCGATAGTTGCGAATCTGCTGGTCGCGGGCAACCAGCAGGATGTGGTTCAAGCCGCCCGCCAGGCCTTTCTTTACGGCCAGTCGGGCTGTCTCTCGCGGATTGCGCCCAACGGCCGTGCCATAAACCAACTGGTTGACGATGCCCTCAACGGCCGTTGGGTATGCTGCCTGCAGCAGTTTTTCCAGCGGCTGGCCTTGTTGGGCCAGCGCCGTGATGTTCTCGACCGCTTCGGTGGGCAGCTTGTCAAAGGCCAATTGGGCGGCGCGGGCTGCGTCCATGCTGGCCAGAAGCATCTGCTTGGCGTGCTTGGCCCCAAGCTGCTGTGCCTTGACGGCATCTTCCTTCATCTGGATGATGGCCCACTGGCTGTACTTGGCCATTTCACCGGCAATTTGGGCCAGCAGCGACTGGAAGCGGTCAAGCTGCCACAGTTTGTACTTGGGTACATCTTCACCGGCTGCTTTGAGATCGGCGATTTCCTGTGCCAGCGCTTCGATGCTGCCTGACAGCAGCGCTTCGACGGCCGACCAGCGCCGGGACATGGCCAGAACGGTTTTGGCATCTCCGCGCAGAAGCTCACTGCGGAAAGATTCTGCCAGGGCGATGACGTTTGCCATAGTTTAGATAATCACACTTATCTTAAATATGATGGCTAAATAACGCCCTACCCGGGTTCTTGTCCACGTCCACCGGAATCAGGGACACGGCCGTTTCCGTTTACAGCGGCTGCACCATTCTGGCCGGCATCGAAGCGGGCCTGGGCTTCCATGAGGGCAGTGGCCATCCCGGCCTGTTCCAGTGCCTGCGTGCGGGCGAAATCGTCTTCAATCTCAGCCATCTCTTCTTCGGACGCACCGCTGCGGCGCAGGCTGGTAAACAACGGCAGCCCGGCTTCCTTTTC
>RFGD01000110.1 GCA_003696705.1 Alphaproteobacteria bacterium
CGGTCAGGACTGGGTCCTGAAGCGGGTTCTGGACCTTGGGGCGCAGACCGTTCTGGTGCCCATGGTCGACACCGCCGCCGAGGCCCGGGCAATGGCGCGCGCCGTCCGCTATCCGCCGCAGGGGACGCGCGGCGTGGCGGCGGCCGTGGCCCGATGCTCTGGCTGGAACCTTGTCCCCGACTACACGCGGAACGCCGACGAGGAAGTCTGTCTTCTGGTCCAGGCCGAAAGCCGCGCCGCGATCGAGAACCTCGACGCGATCCTGGCGACGGACGGCGTCGACGGCGTGTTCGTCGGCCCGGCGGATCTGGCTGCCGACATGGGGCATCTGGACACCCCCGACACGCCGGCCGTCCGCGCCGTCATCGACGAGGCGATCCGGCGCATCGCGGCGTCCGGCAAGATCGCCGGGATCATTGCCTTCACGCCCGAGGATGTCGCCCGCTACGCCGAACTTGGCGCGCGCTTTCTTGGCGTCGGGGCGGATGCGGTCGTCCTCTCCTCGGCGCTGACAGCGCTTCTCGGCCGCGTTCGCGGCGGGCGCTAGCCCGGCTGCGGCACGACGTTGCAGGTGTTGACCGCCCGCCGGGCCGGCCCCACATTCGAAACCAGAGTTGGTCAGGAAACGCGGTGTGGCCAGCATGGCCGCCACCCTGAACAGGACCATCCGGCCACGAACCGCCGGTAAAGGCGGCAGGGTTCACGGATGTTAGGGGGAGACCGAGATGACCGACCCGAAGGAAAGGGGCGTCCTGTCGCAGGTTGCCGAACGTGGTATCGCGACGGAACGCATCCTAGAGGCTTTGCGCGCCGTCGATCGGCGGCTGTTCGTGCCGGCCGAGCTTGAGGCCGCAGCCTACGAAGACGTGACGCTGACGCTTCCCGGCGGCGTCGTGATGCCGCGACTTTTCGTGACGGCGACCTGGCTCGAGGCGCTGGCGCCCGAAGCGGGCGACAGGATCCTTCTTGTCGGGGCGGACTCGGGCTATCTTCTCACGGTTCTGGCGCGGCTGGGGGCCGAGGTCTATGCCGTCACGGGCGACGACGGCTATGCGCGGCTTGCCGAATCCGTCATCGAGGCAAGCGGCGGCACCCGCGTTCACGTCCGCGTCGGCGCGCCCGAAGAGGGCTGGCCCGACGCGGCCCCCTTCGACAAGATCCTGGTGACGCACGAGTTTCGCGCCATGCCGGAATCGCTGATCGCGCAGCTTCGCGAGGGTGGGCGCGCGCTCATGCCCATCGGGCCCGACTGGTCGCACATCTACCTCGAACGGGTCGAGAAGAACGGCGACGGCAGCTTCCGCACCGAGTATCTCGGGGCGCGAAACCTGATCGCCCATCCGCGTTTCCTGCCGCGGATCGAGCCCGAAACGACCCCCGAAAGCGACATCATTGCCGCCGTCGCCGCCGAGGCACGGCCCTTTGACGGGATCGACGGCTTCGACATCGACGCGTTCCTCGACCGCGTGGGGGATGCAAGGGTCGTCCTTCTGGGCGAGGCCAGCCACGGCACGTCGGAATTCTACCGGATGCGCGCCGCCATCACCCGGGCGCTGGTCGAGCGGAAGGGGTTCAGCATCGTCGGCTTCGAGGCCGACTGGCCCGACATGGAGCGGGTGAACGCCTATGTCACGGGCGCGTCCGAGGTGCCGCCGGCCATCCCCTTCCGCCGTTTCCCACGCTGGATGTGGCGCAACGGCGAGTTCCTCGAATTCGTCGAATGGGCCCGGGCGCGAAACGCGGAGAGAGCAAAGAGCGTGTCCCTCTACGGGCTCGACCTCTACGGGATGGAGAACGCCGTCGCCCATGTGCTCGATTTCCTCGAGCGCCGCGATCCGGCACTGGCCGCCATGGCGCGCGAGCATTACAGCTGCATCTCTCCCTATCTCCGAGAGCCCGCGGACTACGGCAAGCTTGTCCTTTCCGAACGCATCGAAAGCTGCGAGCGCGAGATCACCGAGATGCTTCTCGAGCTCTTGCGCGAGCGCGAGATGCTCAATCACACGGATGCCTATTTCCACGCCGTCCGCAACGCCAGCGCCATCGTCGACGCCGAGCGTTACTACAAGGTCATGTATTACGGCAGCGCCGACAGCTGGAACTTGCGCGACATGCACATGTTCGGTGCCCTTCAGTCGCTTTTGGCCTTCCACGGGGGGCACGCGAAGGCGGTCGTCTGGGCGCACAACAGCCATGTCGGCAACGCCGTCGCCACCGAAATGTTTGCCCGCGGCGAGATCAACATCGGCCACCTTGCGCGCGAGGCGTTCGGCCCGCGTGCCTATGCCGTCGGCTTCGGCACGCACACCGGAACCGTCGCCGCGGCCGACGACTGGGGCGGGCCAATGCGGGTCAAGACCGTGCGGCCGTCGCTGCCCGGAAGCTACGAGCGGCTTTGCCACGAAACGGGGATCAGTGCCTTCACGCTGCCGCTGCGCGAGGGGCTCGCCTCCGAAGGGCTTCGGGCTGCCCTGTCCGAGCCGAAGCTCGAACGGGCGATCGGCGTCATCTACCGCCCCGACACCGAGCGCCAGAGCCATTACTTCCAGTCGGCGCTGCCCTCGCAGTTCGACGAGCTGATCTGGTTCGACGAAACGAAGGCCGTCGAGGCGCTGGACGCGGAAGCCGGGCTTCCCGCCCTCGAGCCGGCGCATCCCTTCGCCACGGTGGACGAGTAGGGGGCGGCCATGATCGAAGGATACGGACAGTTCCGCGACCGCCACGACGCCGGGCGCCAGCTTGCCGAACGGCTTCGGCATCTGAAGGACGAGGACGTGATCGTCTATGCCCTGCCGCGCGGCGGGGTCGAGGTGGGCTACGAGGTTGCCCGGGCGCTTGGCGCCCCCCTTGGGGTCGTCATCACCCGCAAGATCGGCCATCCGATGAACCCCGAGTTCGCCATCTGTGCCGTCACGGAAAGCGGCGAGCGCATCTGCAACGACGAGATCGTGGCGCGCGTCGATCCCGAGTGGCTTCGCCAGGCCACCGAGGCGGAACAGGCCGAGGCGCGCCGCCGCCGCGAACACTATGCGCCCCACACCCCCGAACTGTCGCCGAAGGGCCGGGTGGTCGTCCTTGTCGATGACGGCATCGCCACGGGGTTGACGATGAAGGCAGCGGTTCGGGGCCTTCGCGCGGCGGGCCCGAAGCGGCTGATCGTCGCCGTGCCGACCGCGCCCGCCGACACCGTGGCCGAACTGAAGAAGGACGCCGACGAGGTCATCGTCCTTGCCGGCACCGAGGGGTTCCTTGGCGCGGTCGGGGCCTACTACCAAAGCTTTCCGCAGACGCCGGACGAGACGGTCGTCGAGCTTCTGGACCGGGCAAGGCGCGCGTGGGAGGAGGCGCGCCAGGCGCCGGCCAGGGACTCGCCGCCGGCCGGGGGCGGCGGCGAGGGGCAGGGCTGACCTGCCCGGCAAGGGGTGGCCCGGCATCCGGGCCGCCCCGTTTCCGTGACCCGTCGCCGGAACGCGACCCGGCGGCTCAGGCCATCCGCTTCGGGGGCCGGACGCGGAAGATCAGGAGATAGAGCGCCGGCGCGAAGATGAGCGTGATGGCCGTGCCCGCGATGATCCCGCCCATCAGCGCATAGGCCATCGGTCCCCAGAAGACCTGATGGGAAATCGGAATGAGCGCAAGGCTGGCCGCGGCCGCCGTCAGCACGATGGGTCGGGCCCGACTTTCGGTGGCGTCGAGCACGGCGTCCCACTCAGAGAACCCCTCTCGGCGCAGCGCCTCGACGCGGTCGATCAGGATGATCGAATTGCGGATGAGGATGCCGCCCAGGGCCAGAACCCCGAGGATCGCCACGAAGCCAAGGGGCGCGTCGGCCAGAAGAAGGGCCGCCACGACTCCCGTCAACCCAAGGGGCGCGACCGAAAGGACGACGGCGGCAAGGCGGAAGCTTTGCATCTGCACCATGACGAGCGTGATGATGACAAGGATCATGAGCGGCGCCGTCGCCGCGATGGGGGCCTGCGATTTCGCGCTCTCCTCGACCGAACCGCCGACGGCGAGCTCGTAGCCTGCCGGAAGCGTGTCGGCGAAAGCCTCGATCCTCGGTGCGAGATCGCGCACGATGGTCGCCGGCTGGTCCTTCGTCGCCACCGCTGCCTCAAGGGTGATCGTCGGCATCCGGTTGCGCTGAACGACCATGGGTTGCTCGGTCTCGAACTCGAACGAGGCGATGGCCGACAAGGGCGCGGCCCCGCCGCCCGGCAGGTTGATCTGAAGGTTGTAGACGGCATCGACCGAGCGGCTGGCCTCGGGTCGGCCGCGGGCGGTGACGTCGATCAGATAGGTGCCTTCGCGCAGGCTGGTCATGCGCGCGCCGTCATAGACGGTTGCAAGCGCCGCCGCCACGTCCTGCGCCGTCAGGCCCAGCTGTCGCGCCTTGTCCTGAAGAAGATGGAGGCGCACCACCCGTGCCGGCGCGTTCCAGTCCAGCGCAATGGCCGTCAGCCGTGGGTCTTCGGCGACGACGGCGGCAAGCTCTCGGCCCAGGTCGCGCACCTTTGCGATGTCGGGTCCCGACAGGCGATACTGCACGGGCCGACCGACGGGCGGGCCGATGTCGAGAAGCTTCACCAGGATGTCGACGTCGGGGTAGGCCGTGGCCGCGAAGGCGTTCAGCTCGGCCCGAAGCCGGTTGCGGGCCTCGAGGTCGGGGGTCTGGATGACGATCTGGCCGAAGTTCGGCGACGGTGTCTTGGGCTCGGACGGCAGCAGGAACCGCGGGGCAGAGCGCCCGACATAGGCCGACCAGTAGAGAACCTCGTCGCGGCCCTCAAGATGCGCCTCGAGCCCGGAAATGACGTCCGAGGTCGCCTCGATCGAGGCGTTTTGCGGCAGCGTCACGTTGACCAGAAGCTCGCGCCGGTCCGAGTCCGGGAAGAACTGCTGCTCCACGAACTGCATGCCCCAGACCGAGGCCCCGAAGATGGCCATCGTCGCCGCCGCCGTGATCCAGCGCCAGCGCATCGCGACCTCGAGCACGCGGCGGAACAGCCGTCGCGTCAGGCCCGGTTCATGGGCGTCATGGGCCCATTTCGCGGGCAGGATCGTCGCCCCCAGAAGGGGGGTGAACAGGACGGCGACGACCCACGACACCAGAAGCGACACGGCGATGACCACGAAGAGCGAGAAGGTGAACTCGCCCGCGGCCGAGCTGTTGAGCCCGATGGGAATGAAGCCCGCCGCGGTGATGAGCGTGCCCGTCAGCATGGGAAAGGCGATCGTCCGCCAGGCGTAGGATGCCGCGGCCTGCCGGCTCTCGCCGCGTTCGAGGCGGGTGATCATGGTCTCGACGGCGATCATGGCGTCATCGACCAGAAGTCCGAGCGCGATGATGAGGGCGCCAAGCGACACCCGCTGAAGCGTGAAGCCGGTGATGTCCATGAAAAGGAAGGTGATCGCCAGGACAAGCGGCACCGCCGTCGCGACGACAAGCCCCGCGCGCAGCCCGACGGTCACGAAGCTGACGACCATGACGATGGCCACGGCCTCGAACAGCGCGCGCGTGAAGTGGCCGACCGCTTCGTCGACGATGGCCGGCTGGTCGGCGATCTTGACGATCTCGACGCCGACGGGCAGCCGTGACGCCGCCTTGTCGATGACCTCGTCCAGCGCGGCGCCGAACTCGAGGATGTTCGCCCCCTTGCGCATGCCGACACCGATGCCCAGCGCCTCGTGCCCGTTGTAGCGGAAGAGCTCGGACGGCGGGTCGGCGTAGGCGCGGCGCACCTCGGCGACTTCCGTCAGACGGAAGAACCGGTCGCCGACGCGCAGGTTCACCTTCTCGATCTCGGCGGCGTCGATGAACTGGCCGCCGACCCGGACGATGACGCTTTCGGGGCCGGCGTCGACGACGCCCGAGGGCACGATCGCGTTCTGTGCGGCCAGCGTCGCGCGGACCTGTTCGAGCGTCACGCCAAGCGCGGCCAGCTTTTCCGGCGCGAAGTCGAGGTAGACCACCTCTTCGCGGTCGCCGAAAATGATGACCTTGCCGGCGTCCGGCAGCCGCTGGATGTCGCGGCGGATGTCCTCGGCCAGGTCGAGAAGCTCTCGGGGGCTGAAGCCGTCGGGGACCAGGGCATAGAGGTTGCCGTAGACATCGCCGAAGCGGTCGTTGAACTGGAAGCCGGCGAATTCCGGCGGGAACTCGGGCCGGATGTCGGCCATCATGTTGCGCACCGTCTGCCAGATCCGGGGAATGGCGTCGCCGCGGATCGTCGGCTTGAGGTTCACATAGACGATGGTCCGCCCCGGCGCGGTAACCGAACGCGTGAAGTCGAGCTCGTCGATTTCTTCGAGCTTCTTCTCGATGCGGTCCGTGACCTGGTCGAGCGTCTCCTGCACGGTGGCGCCGGGAAGCGCGGCCGAGATGACCATGGTCTTGATGGTGAAATCCGGGTCTTCCTGGCGGCCGATGTTCACATAGGCCATGACGCCGGCCACCATGCTGACGGCCATCAGATACCAGACGAACGACCGGTGCCGAAGCGCCCAGTCGGAAAGGTTGAAGCGATCCTTCATCTTGTCCACCTCGGACCGACGGGCTGACCCTCGGAAAGCGAGTGCACGCCCTTGACGACGATTTCCTGGCCGGCGGCAACGCCGCCGGTGACGATGACATGGGTGGCGTCGGCAGGGGCCGTGGTGACCGCGGCGCGCCGGACGCGCCGGGGTTCCGGCGTGACCACCCAGACGAACGGCCCGTCAGCGTCTTCGACCACGGCCTCTGCCGGGAGGATCAGCGCCCCGGCCGTGCCTTCGGGCAGGCTGAGCGTCGCCAGCGCGCCGATGCGGAAGGCCGCCGGCGGGTCGATCAGCGTGAAATGCGCGCGCCGCGTGCGCGCCCGCGGGTCGGCCACGGGGTCGACGGTGCGAAGCGCCAGCGTCGCGGTGGTGTCGGGCAGGGCCAGAAGGCGGGTCACGGGGCGGCTGTCGGGACCGAAGGCAGCAAGGTCGGCCTCGGTCATGTCGACGACAAGTTCGCGCTCGCCAACCGCTGCCAGCCGGACGATGGGCGTCCCGGTAGAGACGGCGGCCCCCGGTTCGACAAAGACCTTCGTGACGACACCGTCGTGGGGCGCGACCAGGGTCGCCTGCCGAAGCCGGTCCTCGGCCTGGGCGAGGGCCGCGCGGGCCTGCTCGAGCCGCGCTTCGGCCGCGGCGAGCTGGCGCTCTGCGTCCTCGAGCCGTTCGGCGCTTTCGACGCCGCGCGCGACAAGGGCCTGCTCGCGCTGGCGTGCGTCGCGGGCAGAGGCAAGCTGCTGCTCGGCCGCGATGACGCCGGCACGCGCCGCCCAGACGTCGGCCTCGAGCGCCTCGGGATCGAGCCGCGCGATCACGTCGCCCTTCAGGACCTCGTCGCCGATGTCGACCTCGCGCGCGGCGACCGTGCCCGACAGCGAAAAGCCGAGATCGGATTCAAGGCGGGCCGCGACGGTGCCGACAAAGCCGCGCCCGACGGCCCGGTCGCTGCCGAGGATGATCGAGGCGACGGGTCGAAGCGCTGCCGAAGCCGGGTCGGCGGGGGCATCTTCGGCGCCGACGGCGGTCGTCGCCACGCCGGCGAGAAGCGCGGCCGCGACGGCGCCGGTCAGGACGCGCGACGGGAAAGCGCGCGCCGAAAGGAAACGAAGCGTCATTGGAGCACCTCCGGCCCTTCCTGTTCGAGAACGGGCGTGACCTTGCGCCCGGGGTAGAGAAGCTGGACCCCCCGCGCGACGACAAGGGCGCCCGGGGCAAGGCCGTCGTCGACGATCATCATGCCGTCGGCGTAGGCGTCGATGCGGACCGGGACGATCGACACGCGCCCCGATGCCTCGTCCACGGTCCAGACGGCGGGCGCGTCGCCAAGGGCCGAAAGCGCCGTGCTCGGCAGGACGATGCGCGGGGCCGTCGTCTGTCGGACAATGGCCCGGACGGGATCGCCGAAGCCAAGTGCGCCATAGGGCGGGACGATGCCGACCGTCACTTCCACGGTGCCCGTGCGCGGGTCGACAAGGGGCGAGACCCGGCGGATCCGGCCGACGTATTCGCGGTCGGGCGCAGAGATGGGCACCAGCGTGATGTCGAGCGCTTCCGGCACGCCGGTCGGGGCCGTCTCGGGCGCGGCAAAGACCGCGTCCAGTTCGTCGCCGATGGCCAGCGTCAGAACGGCGCGGGCGGCGCCGATCACCTCGCCCGGTTCCGCGTGACGGGCAATGACCTGACCGTCGGCCGGCGCGCGCAGGACGGTGTCGTCGAGGGCCTTCCTGGCCCGGTCCAGCTCGGCCTTGGCGCGTTCGCGGTTGGCGCGGGCCACGAAGAAGGCGCGCCGGGCCTCGTCGCGGCGCACGCGCGTCGTGGCGCCCCGTTCGAGCAGGGCCTCCTGGCGCCGGGCCTCGGCCTCGGCGCGGCGAAACTCGGCAACGGCCGCGTCCAGGGCCGCTTCGGCCGCGCGCAGGGCCTGTTCCTGCTGGATGGCGTCGAGGCGGGCAAGTTCCTCGCCCCGGCGGACGCGGTCGCCCTCTTCATGGGCGACCGAAAGGATGCGCCCGCCCATGGGGAAGGCGACGTCCACCGTTTCGCGGGGCGCGACCTCGCCGGTCAGCGCGAAGACGCGTTCGATGGGGCGGGGCTCGGCGCGGATGACACGGACGCTGAGCGGCTGGCGTGACGGCGCGGGCTCTTCGCCTTGCGCGGCCGCGCCGCCGGCCCAGAGCGGCCCTGACGCCGCGGGCGCGGCAAGCACCGCCGCAAGGATGCCCGCCATGATCCGCACCCGCCGGCGGATCTCGGATGGTCGGTTTCTCATCGGTCGCTCTCCTTGCCGGGAAGCTGGTCGATCATGCGTTCGATGGCGGCGACGGCCCGCCGCTCGAGCCCCGGGCCGTCCGGGGACATGCCGAAGACACGGATGAGGCGCAGCCCTTCCATGGCGCACCAGATGGCGAAGGCCGCGTCGGGGTCGCCGGTCTCGGCCCGGATGTCCGCCCAGAGGGCCTCGAATTCCCTGCGGACCGGTTCGAGAAGCGAAGGGTTTTCGGCGCTGGCGGCAAGGATCGCGCCGGGCAGGCCTTCGTCCTCGTCAAGCTTTTCGGTGAGCACCGAGAGGATGGCCCGAAGCGTCGGGTTCGGACGGTCGGAAAGCGCGCCGCGCCGGTCGGCGCAATCGGCCCGGAGGCGTTCGACCTTGCGGGCGATCATGGCCTTCAGAAGCGCGTCCTTCGAGGGGAAGTGATGCAGGACGCCGCCCTTGCTCATCCCGCTTGCGCGGGTGACGGCGTCGATCGTGACGTGGCTCGCGCCCCGGGTCCGGGCGATCTCGACGACCGCGTCAAGGATGCGGTCGCGCGTTTCGGCACTCCGGCCGGCCTGCGTGCGGGGTTTCGATTCGGAGTTCATGCCGGCGACTTATACCGTCCAGACGGTATGGTAAATTC